>CAKQBC010000073.1 GCA_934215995.1 uncultured Bacillus sp.
TTAGGTCCTCTACATCCCGAAGCCCCATCTCTGACAGCAGCCCGACGGCTTTTTCCTCCATCCCTGAGCCATTTTTATTCTGAAGCTTAAGGCCAAGCAGAATATTCTCTTTGATCGTCTTCCATGGGAATAAATAATCCTGCTGCAGCATATAGCCTATGTCTTCCTTCTTTTCATGGTAATTCAGATTTCCATCAAGCTTAATTTCCCCGGATGTGGGCTTAATCAGGCCTGCAATGATAGAGAGGATTGTGGTCTTCCCGCAGCCGCTCGGCCCGAGAAATGAAACAAATTCACCTTGCTCAATCGACATCGAAATATTCTCGACTGCTGTAGTTGCATGATCCTCAGAGAAATAAACATGATCTACATCCGTAAGAGTAAGGAAACTCATGGCTGTTTCCACCTCATTTCTTTGCGGATTTCTCGGCGAATTCTGTGTTCACTAAGGTATCGTATGGGATATCTTCCGGCAGCTCGCCTGCTTCATCCATAATGGCCTTCAGATTGGACCATTCTTGCTCATCGAGGATCGGATCTGTCGCAAACGAATCCTGTGATTTATACCGTTCCACTACCATTTCGATTATTTCGAGCTCCGTGTCCTCGAAGTGAGGCTGGATCGCTTTGGCCACTTCTGCGGAACTGTGCTCATCGACCCATTTCTGAGCTTTCTGGATAGCATCTGTAAATTTTTCGGCTGTTTCTTTATCTTCCTTTAGATAGCTGGATTTGGCCATGAACGTTGTGTAAGGAACCTTGCCGGACTCTGTGCCGAATGAAGCGACAATATATCCTTTGCCTTCCTGCTCAAAGATGCTTGCCTGCGGCTCGAATAATTGGACAAAGTCGCCTGTTCCGGAGGCGAAGGCATTGGCTATGTTGGCAAAGTCAACATTCTGGATCAGATTCAGGTCTGATTTGGGATCGATGTTATGCTGCTTAAGTACATATTCGCCGACCATTTGAGGCATGCCGCCTTTCCGCTGTCCGAGGAATTCACTGCCTTTCAGATCCTCCCAGGAGAATTGGTCCATCTTTTCCCTGGACATGAGGAAGGTGCCGTCCGTTTGGGTTAGCTGTGCAAAGTTTATGACGGGATCCTTCGAGCCCTGGGCATGCACATATATAGAAGTCTCAGATCCGACAAGGGCGATGTCAGCCCCATCAGACAGAAGCGTTGTCATTGTTTTGTCGCCGCCCCAGGTAGTCGTCAATTCAACGTCAAGACCCTGTTCTTCAAAAAAGCCTTTCTCCATCGCCAAATAAAGCGGCGCATAAAATATGGAGCGTGTTACTTCAGCTACCCGTACTTTCGTAGCTTCTTCCTTCCCGCAGGCGGCTGTAAAGAGAAGCAAAGAGCACAGCAGGAGTATGCTTAGAAAACCTTTCTTCTTCATTCCCATCCTTCCTTCCCGATAAGTGTATTTCTCCTCTAAAAGGTTTAAGATATCTTATGAAAGAGAAAAAAATGTGTGAACGCCTATTTTTATGGAGGCGGTACCCTGAATGTGGGCTGAAGTGCCTGGCTGAAGTTTTTGAACTAGCGTCCGGAAATGAACTGGAGGAGTAAAACAGATGACGAATATAACGGATGGCGAGATTGTATCCATCTTGCCTTTTCCTTCCCCTAATCCATACATAAACCTATCCACCGTAACGTATCTTTCTGGCGGCCTTAAGGTGAAAGGGCTGCTGGCCGAACCGGTCCGGAACGATATTAAGGATGGATTTTTATACTTGAGAGGCGGCATAAAAGGAGTGGGTCAGGTAAGGCCGGGACGGATTGTGCAATTTGCGTCCCAGGGCTTTATCGTGTTTGCTCCTTACTATCGCGGCAATATGGGGGGAGAAGGCCGGGAGGATTTTGCGGGGGAGGACCGGGCAGACGCCATTGCAGCCGCGCGTGTCCTGAAAAACCTGAAACAGGTGGAGCAGCTCCATGTATTCGGATTCTCCCGGGGAGGGGTTATGGCGCTATGGACAGCGATTCATGAACCATACGTCTCTTCGCTCGTAACGTGGGGAGGAGTATCGGATATGGCCCTAACCTATGAAGAAAGAGTCGACCTGCGCAGGATGATGAAACGGGTGATCGGGGGTTCCCCGTATAAATATCCGGAAAAATACGATGAGCGGACTCCGCTCCACCGGCTGAAGGATATCAAATGCCCTGTGCTCATCATACATGGAAGCCAGGATCATAATGTGTCTCTGCGACACTCCTTGCTGCTGGAGGAGGGCTTGAAAAAACAAGGGCAAAAGGTTGAAAGCTGGTATTTCAATGAGTATACACATTACTTTCCTCCATGCGTAAATCGCCAGACAGTCGAAAAATTATCATTATGGATGAAAGAGCAGCGGGATAGATGATAAAATAATACTAACGAATGGAGTGTGTTGCCTTTCGGCCTATCCACTTGAAAGGGGAGCAATAAGAATGGGGATGCCTTTAGAGCTTAATACAATGATTGTCACAAAAGGGAAAGAAGAGCGGGTAAACAGCAATGACTTTATCCTGCAGAAAAGCGGCTACCGCTTATATCCTATCAATATCCCGCTGCCTGTACAGAAAACAATTGAAGGGGAATTGACCGGTACCGGTGTTATCAAAAAAGTGACATGGGAAAACGAAACAACGACCATTACATATGAATTGATATCCTTGTATAGCGTCAATTGAATAGAACTGCTTAGAGACCGGCGATTAGGACAGCCGGTCTTTTTATGCTTAAATGCATTGCTTCAGGCAGCCGGAGAAAAAATGGGATTCTTTTGTTGGAAATGTCTGCAATATTTTGCGTGAAGCTGCGTCTAATTTATGAAAGGGCAGGGGGTGATGGAGTGGATTATAATGAGGCAATTGAAGAATGGTTCGCTTTATATGAGAAAGATATCGCAACTTATTTAGCCTATTATACAGGAACAACTGACGTGGAGGATTATGTGCAGGAGACCTTTCTTAAGGCATACAGGAAGATGGATAGTTACAGAGCGGCTGCGAATCCGAAAACCTGGCTCATCGCGATTGCAAGAAATGTGGCAAAGGACGCTTTCCGGAAAAATAGCAGGCAATCATCTTTTTTATCACATTTCTCTTTGCATCCGGATGGGGCTGAAGCCGGAGAGAGCATCGAAAAGCACCTGTTGGTGAAGGAGGATCAAAGGGACCTGTATCATGCCATTCTGGAGTTGAGAAAGCCCTATAGGGAAGTCCTGCATGTAAAGGGAATTATGGAGCTGAGCAGCAAGGAGAGCGCAGAAATCCTTGGATGGAGCATCAGCAAGGTGAATGTGACATTCTCAAGGGCGCTTAAGAAATTAAAAACGGTTATGGAGGGAAATGGCTATGGAAAAGAAACCATATGATGATGAATATGTTTCCCGTTTGAATGCCATGCCGCGTCATCAGCTTTCACATGACGCAAGGAACCGGGTCCTGTCCGCCATCCGGGAACAGGATAAAAGCATGCCGGTGAGAAGGCCTTATAAATATGCCTGGGTGTTGGCAGCTTGCGTTTTGCTCCTTGCCGGTGTGCTGTTTTCAGGCTTCTTGGCTGAGGAGAACCCGGCAACGGAGAAACAAATGCCTGTGGAGAAGGTAGAAACCTCGCAGGCGGGCGTCTATTTTGAAAGGAAGGACCGGGCCGGCGAGCCGATTCCTGAGAAAATTCTCGGCATTCCCAATAAGATAGGCCTTCTTGGCTTGTTCGAAGATTGGGTGGCACTCGACAGCCAGAATACGGCAAAGATATTTGTCTATATGTGGGGAGAACCCGGGAAATTGGTGGACGAGAGCATAAAGGTAGTGGCAGAGCATACGAGAACGGGAGAGAAGGTTACAATTGCGAACGGTACGACCAGTTCCCCGATTGATCAGGAAGATGCCGCATTCTTGACCAGTTTTGCCCCCTTGCCTTATGCCGGCGTTTGGAACCTTCATTTCATAGTGGCAGAAGAGCCGTTTGCCGATTTCTCGGTAACCGTACAGGAGCCGTTTCCGCAGACGGAGAAGATGGTCATCAGGAGAATGGCCGATGAGTTTAAGGTAAATGAAACAGAAACGACGGAAATCGTATTGTTGAAGGGTGAAATGCCGGAAACGATTGACGTCCGTCTGAAATCGCTGAAGACAGGCGAGGAAAAGATAGAAACTTTCACAAACTCAGAGCATTATAATGCTACTGGTGATACCCCTTATTATTGGGGAGCGCTCCGATTTCCCGAAAAGGGAGAATGGAGCATAACGGTTTTAGGGGAAACCGTTCATGTGAACGTGCAATAAACAAAAAGAAGCCTGCCTGTTAGGGCAAGCTTCTTTTTGTTTATTGCAGCGGTCCGCCAAGTTCCCTGATGTCGATGGAAACATCTTCGAACTTTTTGAAGTTCTCGTGGAATTTAGCAGCCAGTTCTTTCGCTTTTTTCTCATATGCTGCTTGGTCAGTCCATGTTTTGGATGGCTGCAGAACATCATCAGGCACACCTGGTACATGCTGCGGAATATCAAGGCCGAAGATTTCGTCCTTGACTGTATCCACTGTATTCAGTTCGCCTTCTAGAGCGGCCTGAATCATTGCACGGGTGTAAGCCAGCTTCATCCGGCTTCCCACACCATATTCGCCACCTGTCCAGCCTGTATTCACAAGGAAGACATTTGCATTATGCTCATCGATTTTTTCCCCGAGCATTTCAGCATATACCGTTGCCGGAAGCGGAAGGAACGGTGAACCGAAGCAAGTCGAAAAAGTAGCCTGCGGTGATGTAATTCCTCTTTCCGTACCTGCCAGCTTGCTTGTATATCCGCTTAGGAAATGGTACATAGCCTGCTCTTTGGACAATTTGCTGATTGGAGGCAGTACCCCGAACGCATCCGCAGTCAGGAATATGATTGTATTCGGATGGCCTGCAATGCTAGGTGTGACAATATTATTCATCGCGTCGATCGGATAAGCTGCACGCGTATTTTCAGTCAATGATTTATCTTCGTAATCGGCAACCCTTGTATGGTCATCTAATACGACGTTTTCCAATACAGATCCAAAACGGATGGCATCAAAAATTTGCGGTTCTTTTTCGCGAGTCAAGTCGATGCACTTCGCATAGCAGCCGCCTTCGATGTTGAAAACCCCGTTTGGTGACCAGCCGTGCTCGTCATCCCCGATAAGCTTGCGGTTCGGGTCGGCTGATAAAGTTGTTTTTCCTGTTCCGGACAGTCCGAAGAACAATGCAACATCGCCTTCTTTGCCGACATTGGATGAACAGTGCATAGACAGGATGTTCTGTTCAGGAAGCAAATAGTTCATCACGGAGAAAATGGATTTCTTCATTTCTCCTGCATATTCGGTACCGCCGATCAATACCGTTTTGTGTTCAAAGGAAATGATGATGAATGTCTCTGATTTAGTGCCGTCGACTGCAGGGTCTGCCTTGAAAGTAGGGGCAGAAATGACAGTGAACTGGGCTTCATGGTTTTGAAGCGCTTCCTTAGTCGGGCGGATGAATAATTGATGGGCAAACAGGTTATGCCATGCATATTCATTAATGATCTGGATCGGAAGCTCATAGCGTTTGTCGGCGCCTGCAAAACCTTTGAAGACAAACACTTCTTCTTTTTCCCCTAAATAGGAAATGACTTTATTATAAAGCTTGATGAAAGCTTCTTCAGAAATCGGTTCATTGACTGGACCCCAGTCAATTTTGTCCTTCGAAGACGCTTCTTCGACGATATATTTATCTTTAGGTGAACGTCCTGTATATTTACCGGTCTCAGCGCAGACTGCCCCAGTGGAGGAGAGAACCCCTTCTTTGCGGGTCAGAACTTTTTCGACTAATTGAGGCACGGATAATTGAATCGATACATTATTTCCCTCTAACAGCTTTTGTAGCTCATTTGAAATTCCTACCGTATTCATATATGAGATACCTTCCTTTATACGTATTGTGATTTTTCTTAAAAATCTGTAACATGGTAATTAGTATAACACATTAACCTCAATAATCTATACTAATTTAATCTAAAATTAAAAAAGTTTAAATAGCGCTTACAAAAGAAAAAAAGCTGTATCCTGTAACATGTTTTCCTCCCTAGATCGGCTGATATTGAAGCTCCTTTTAACTTACCGGTCTCTAAGTACATGCGTTGCTGAACGGGGCGCTTATGCTTTTCCTGATGTTCAGCTCCAGTGCCCCAGCGCCTAGTGAAACTCGACCGCTTCCCAGGATAAGTCAACATCGAACACTGAAGTTCTTCGTGTTTCCTTTATTTCAGTCAGCGGGTCTCCAGTTCAGACGGCGAACGTATGCTTTTCCAATACAATAGTAACAAATTATTGAGTTTAAATCTTTTAAATTGTTTGAAAGAATTTTTGAATATTCATGAACGATGGCGGTTCGTAAAAAATGTTTATTCGACAAGAAACGGGGGATAGATTATAGAGGTAGGGAACTTCCGGAACGACAGTGTGCAACATGAAATTGTTGACAATTATTTAGGATATGTTATCATTCTTAAATGAACGGATTTCTCTTATCCCGAGCGGTCGAGGGTACAGGCCCTGTGAAACCCGGCAACCTGCCAATTCCACTGATAGCGCAAGCTGAAAAAGGAAGGCGAAGGTGCTAACCTGTTGCAAGGATATCGTCCTTGAACGATAAGAGTGAAAGGCTGGATGTACAAACAAAAGTACCCTTTCCTCAAAACAAGGAGAGGTTTTTTTTATGTTAAAATTCCTCGTGTGGTCCAATCGATTTCTTTTGTAAAAAGGGAAATGAATTCCGTCAACAAAAAAGGGGAAACTGAATAGAATACTGTTCAATAATGCCTCTATTATCAATGAGGAGGGTGATATGATGTCTAAGAAGCGTCATCTATTTACTTCAGAGTCTGTTACTGAAGGGCATCCGGATAAAATCTGCGATCAGATTTCCGACAGCATTCTGGATGCAATTTTAGCAAACGATGCAAATGCGCGGGTTGCCTGCGAAACATCCGTTACAACCGGATTGGTTCTGGTTGCAGGGGAAATTACAACTAGCACGTATGTCGATATCCCGAAGATTGTCCGTGAAACAATCCGTGAAATCGGATATACAAGAGCGAAATACGGGTTTGATTCCGAAACTTGTGCTGTCCTTACATCAATCGATGAACAATCTGCTGATATCGCTGCGGGTGTGGACCAGGCGTTGGAAGCAAGAGAGGGCACTATGTCAGAGGAAGAGCTGGATGCGATCGGAGCCGGTGACCAAGGGCTGATGTTCGGGTTCGCCTGCAATGAAACAGAAGAACTTATGCCGCTGCCGATTTCACTTGCGCATAAACTTTCCAGACGCCTGACAGAGGTTCGCAAGGAAGAAATCCTTTCCTACCTTCGTCCGGATGGGAAAACCCAGGTAACTGTTGAATATGATGAAAATAACAAACCGGTCCGCATTGATACGATTGTTATTTCCACTCAGCATAACCCGGATGTAACATTAGAAAAAATCCAACAGGACCTTAAGGCAAATGTCATCAATCCTGTTGTTCCAAAAGATTTGATTGATGAAAATACAAAGTATTTCATCAATCCGACAGGCCGTTTCGTAATCGGTGGCCCTCAAGGCGATGCCGGGCTGACAGGCCGCAAGATTATCGTTGATACTTACGGCGGCTATGCCCGCCATGGCGGAGGGGCATTCTCCGGTAAGGATCCTACGAAAGTGGACCGTTCTGCAGCTTATGCAGCACGCTACGTTGCCAAAAACATTGTCGCTGCAGGTCTGGCTGATAAAGCAGAAGTGCAGTTGGCTTATGCAATCGGTGTTGCCAAACCGGTCAGCATCTCTGTTGATACATTTGGCACAGGAACTGTCAGCGAAGAAGTGCTTGTTGACCTGATCAACAAACATTTCGATTTGCGCCCTGCAGGAATCATTAAGATGCTTGACCTTCGCAGGCCGATGTACAAAGCTACTGCCGCATATGGCCACTTTGGGCGTGAAGATCTGGACCTTCCTTGGGAGCGTACAGATAAAGCGGAGCTATTGAAGGCTGACGCGACGAAATAAACAGATTAAGGAGCCGTTCCGAACAGGGGATGGCTCCTTTTCATATGAATAGTTATTTAAACGTTTTATTCGAATAGTAACACGTTAGTATCTTTATTTTTGCATTGATTTGTACAGTTGGCCTTTTTCGGCATATTCACGGCTGATCCTATGCATATCTTTAATGTCTTCTTCATTCAATTCCCTTATGACTTTTGCCGGCCTTCCGAAAGCAAGGGTGTTGGGCGGTATTACTTTTCCTTGGGGAACAAGGCTTCCGGCTCCGATAAAGGCTCCTTTTCCGATTACGGCGCCATCGAGGACGATCGACCCCATCCCCACTAGAGCACCTTGTTCGACATGGCAGCTATGTAAAATCACACTATGGCCGATCGTTACCTCATCTTCGAGGATGAGCGGGTTGCCCGGACTTTGATGGAGTACGGAATTATCCTGTATGTTGACTTTCTTTCCGATTATTGTTGGAGCTACATCCCCCCTGATGACGGAGTTGAACCATACGCTTGATTCCTCTCCGATTTTGACATCGCCGGTGACGACTGCGTTCTCAGACAGGTAAACGCTTGGATGGATGTCGGGTTTCTTTTCTTTAAAGGGATAAATGATCATTGCCAAAACATCTCCTTTTGTGCTGGACCGTATTTTTTTGGTATCCTATAAGTAGTTTATAGATAAAATGGCAAACTGTACAATTGGGGGATTTTTTCTGCATTCGCGTTTAGATGAACAAGGACGGGAATGTATATACTAAAAATGGTGTACGCCAATTGGAAAGGGAGGTTACAGCATGTATAGATGGGAAGCTCATGGCGATGCTAAAGCAGTGATTGTAATTGTCCATGGAACAATGGAGAATCCGGGACGATATCAGTGGCTTATAGAAATGTGGCGGTCAGAAGGCTACCATGTCATAACAGGAGACCTTCCGGGACAGGGGTTAAGCACCCGTTCCAATAGAGGGCATATTAATTCTTTTGAAGAATACCTGGATCACGTGGCAGGATGGATCCATAAACTTTATGATTACCAGCTGCCTATCTTCATTTGGGGGCATAGCATCGGGGGGCTGATTTCCGTCAGGCTCCTGC
>CAKQBC010000074.1 GCA_934215995.1 uncultured Bacillus sp.
GATAATGAGAGAACATCCAGAACTTTTGCCATATTTGTAAAATATTTTTTAGCAAAATTCTCTTCTGCCTCTCTATTGTATGCCATAATCGGAAGAGAAGAATTTTACCCAGGTGGTGGAGAAATGGATCATAGGAAAACGTATAATGCGAAAGAAATCAAAACCCCTCAAGGCCCTGTCCTTATAGAAGGGCCCGTTCCGGCAGATAAGCTGGAGAAATATGAGTTCCATGAAGGCCTTGTCGCCTTCCGCCCCCCTGCCCAGCAGCATAAAGCAATTGTTGAGATATCGGCGCTGCCCGAAGGGAGAATCATCATCGCCAGGGATAAAGACATGATTGTGGGGTACGTGACTTTCTTATATCCGGATCCCCTCGAACGCTGGTCCGAAGGGAAAATGGAGGATCTTATTGAACTTGGGGCAATCGAGGTCATTTCCAAGTACAGGGGATGCGGTATAGGAAAAAACATGCTCCGCGTAGCGATGATGGATGATGCGATGGAGGACTATATCATTATAACAACTGAATATTATTGGCATTGGGATATGAAAGGAACCGGCCTGAACGTTTGGGAATACCGAAAAATCATGGAAAAGATGATGAATGCGGGCGGGCTGGAATACTATGCGACAGATGACCCTGAAATCTCATCCCATCCGGCAAACTGCCTAATGGCAAGAATCGGGTCCCGGGTGCCTCCGGAATCAGTCGAAAAGTTCGACCATTTGCGATTCATGAACAGATTCATGTACTAGGATAAGAGACAGCATGGCATTCTTCACATCATAAGCACAAATGAAACATCAAAAAGGGGATGTAAAATGTGATACTGGAAGAAATAATGGCCAAAAATGTTAAAACACTATCCAAGGATGATACTATTCAGTCGGCCTTTCAGCTTATGTGCGACCACCATATCCGCCATCTGCCGATTACCGACGAAGACAACAGATTAACAGGGCTGGTGACGAACCAGGATATAAGGGATGCTACTCCTTCCATCTTCCGTTCCGATTTTCATCAGGAGGATCTGCAGAAGCCTCTTAGCACGATCATGAAGACAGATGTGATAACAGGGCATCCCTTGGATTTCGTGGAAGACACTGCAGCCCTTTTCTATGAAAATAAGATTGGATGCCTCCCGATCCTGAAAGAGGATAAACTGGTCGGCATCGTCACCGAGACAGATGTTCTGCATACATTCGTAAAACTGACAGGAGCCGATCAGCCAGGTTCCTTCATTCAGGTGAAAGTGCTGAATAAAACAGGGATCCTAAGTGAAATTGCCGGTGTATTTAAAGATAAAAAAGTGAACATCCAGAGTGTTCTTGTCTATCCCGATTCAAATGATGAGCGGTATAGGGTGTTGGTCATCCGGGTTCAGACGATGAATCCAATGAAAGTGGTGGCCAGCCTGAAAGAGGCGGGACATGAGGTCATTTGGCCGCATATGCCGGAGCTGTTGCCATGAGCAAGCCAGTTTTCATCTATTCCGACCAGCTTTTAAACTATAAATTCAACGATGACCATCCTTTCAACCAATTACGGTTGAAAATCACTCTGGATTTACTGAAAGCATGCAGGGCCTTGGAAGACAGCCACTTGGTGGAACCGAGAATGGCCACGGATGAGGAACTTGCGCTTATACATGACATAGCCTACATACAGGCAGTGAAACAGGCAGGCGAAGGGAACCTTCCGGCAGATCAAGCTGAAAACTATGGCCTCGGAACCGAGGATACCCCTATCTTCAAGGGCATGCATGAAGCAAGTGCCCTGCTTGTCGGGGGAACCTTGACAGCCGCGGATTATGTAATGGAAGGAAAAGCAGAGCATGCCTTGAATCTTGGAGGCGGACTCCATCATGGGTTCCGCGGCAAAGCCTCTGGCTTCTGCATATACAACGATAGCTCCGTTGCCATCAAGTACCTGCAGAAAAAATACAATGCCCGCGTCCTGTATGTCGATACAGACGCGCATCATGGAGACGGTGTACAATGGTCATTTTATGATGATGAGGATGTATGCACATTTTCCATCCATGAAACTGGAAGATACTTATTTCCCGGTACAGGCAACGTAAATGAACGGGGCCAGGGGAAAGGATTCGGGTATAAATTCAATATCCCTGTCGATGCATTCACAGAAGACGCGTCCTGGCTGCATGCATATGAAACCGCATTCAGGGAAATAGCCGATTTTTTTAAACCGGATGTCATATTGACGCAAAACGGTGCAGATGCACACTATCTTGATCCGCTGACCCACTTGTCGGCCACTATGAAAATATATGATTTCATACCGAAACTGGCCCATGAATTGGCACATAAACATTGCGGGGGCCGATGGATCGCTGTCGGCGGCGGAGGCTACGATATATGGCGTGTCGTTCCGAGGGCATGGTCGAGAATATGGATGGAGATGGCTGAGCTCCCTTCATTATCAGGGCCGCTGCCGAAAGAATGGATCGACAAATGGCAGCCGAAAGCTCCTGTCACATTGCCCGGAATGTGGGAAGATCCGGAGAACCTTTATCCTCCTATTCCAAGAAAAGCAGAAATCACAGAAAAAAATCAAAAGCTTCTCGAAAAAATGCTCTACCCCATTCGTTCCAGCAGCGGTGAATCGGCATCTGCCAAACAATGAAACAGCATATAAGTCAGCAATACTGCGATCATTGAAGCGCTGACCCAGAAAAAATACAAGGAAAGAGCCTGGTACCGGCAATATGCCGTACCAGGCTCTTATAATATATGCAGCTTACTTATTTCTTGTTGACTGCCTGTCTTCGATGCGATGCGGCAATACAACCGTTTGCTCGGAGACACTTTCTTTATTCATAAGTTTTGTGAGCAGCCTCATGGCAACAGCGCCAATATCATATAAAGGCTGTACAATTGTCGTCAATTGAGGGCGCACCATTAGAGTCAGCTTAGTATTGTCGAAGCTGATAATCTCGATGTCTTCAGGAACCCGATATCCTTTATCCTGGACAGCATGGACAGCACCCACTGCCGCTTCATCAGCGCCCACAAGAACTGCCGTCGGTTTTTTATCAATTTGCCCAAGCTTTTGGATTGCCTGTAAACCTGATTCATATGAATAATCGGCTTCAACAATCCAACCCTCATCAAGAGCTATATCATGCTCTTCAAGTGCCCGTTTGAATCCAGCCAACTTTTTCGCGTTGATCGATTCCTTGAAGTCGCCAATGACCAGCCCGATTTGACGATGGCCGCTTTCAATCAATTTGACTGTGCCATCATAGGCTGCAGCTTCATAATCAATGTTTACGGAAGGGATTTGTCCGCTTTCTTCCAGCGATCCTGCCAAAACGACAGGTACAGGGGATTTCTTGAACTCCTCCACATGCCTTTCCGTAATATCCGCACCCATGAATATTAATCCATCAACTTGTTTGCCAAGCATCGTATTGAAAAGATGGAGTTCCTTCTCCTCATTTTCATCCGAGTTGCTCAAGATGATGTTGTATTTATACATAGTTGCGATGTCTTCAATTCCTCTTGCAAGCTCAGCGTAAAAAATATTTGAAATATCCGGGATGATCAAACCGACAGTGGTTGTCTTTTTGCTCGCTAATCCCCTTGCGACTGCATTCGGCCTGTAGCCTAAGCGGTCTATAACTTCCATTACTTTTTTCCTTGTAGCCGGCTTAACATTAGGATTTCCATTTACAACCCTTGAAACAGTTGCCATAGATACATTGGCTTCCCTGGCCACATCATAAATTGTGATATTGTTCATGTCTAATGGCTCTCCTTTATCTATTTATTTGATTCGGCTTTTATCCTTCCGTTATCTATATCTGTCCCCATGATTCAGATGAGGCGAATTACTCAATTAAAGCTCTAGTAGAAGTCAACCCGATTGATCTATAGGTCAATAGCAATTTTCATCTTACTCTTAAGATTTTATCTCCAATTTAACCAATAATACCTATATTACGATAAGAAAATGATAACTGCAATCCAGATTTAAAACCAGTTCAATAAAATTATCCTTACTTATATTATACAAGCCATGCTTTGCATATAGCTTCTAATAAGCTCAAAGCAAGTTATGTACCCATCACGCTTCGGATGTTACTGGAAGTCTGCTCATAATTTCCCACAGCGTTTCCCCTTTAAAGCAGGCATTCTGGAATAAAAAAACCCTTAACTTATCATTAAGGGTTTTTCAGAAAAGTTTCCTCATCAATGGCCCGATTCGTACCTGCCAGGAAACAGCTTATTGGATTGTCGCTCTTAATTGGCTTTGAATCCCCTCAAAAAAATCATCAAATTCCGCAAAATCCATTTGCTGCGCGGAGTCTGACAGGGCTACTCCCGGATCCGGATGCACTTCTGCCATGATGCCGTCAGCACCGATTGCCAATGCTGCCTTGGCAGCCGGAAGCAATAAATCTTTACGTCCCGTTGAGTGCGTCACATCAACAAGGACAGGCAAATGCGTTTCCTGTTTAAGGATTGGTACCGCCGTTATATCAAGTGTGTTTCTCGTTGCCTTTTCGTACGTGCGGATCCCTCTTTCGCAAAGGATGATGTTTCCGTTCCCCTGGGACATGATATATTCAGCAGCATGGATGAATTCATCGATTGTAGCAGACAGTCCCCTTTTCAGAAGGACCGGCTTATCGACAGCCCCTGCAGCCTTCAACAGTTCGAAGTTCTGCATGTTCCTGGCGCCGATTTGGATGACATCAACATAATCGACAGCCGTTTCAATATCAGCAGGGCTGACAATTTCACTGATGACAGCAAGGCCATATTCTTCGCTGACTTTCTTCAGAATCTGCAGCCCTTCCAGGCCAAGTCCCTGGAAATCATATGGAGATGTTCTTGGCTTATAAGCCCCTCCGCGCATGAATTTCAGGCCTTTTGCCTGAATCTGCTTGGCAACTGCGGCAACTTGCTCATAGGACTCGACCGCACATGGGCCGAATACCATGACCGGGCTCCCATTGCCGACTTTTTCGCCTTTAACGCTGACTACAGTATCTTCCGGCTTTTTCTTCCTTGATACCAATAGTGCTTTCTTTTGATCATCTTTTTGCAAATCAAGGCTTACTTTAAAGATTTCCTTAAAGATATGTTTGATGGTGCTGTTATCCAGCGGCCCTTTATTTTGGTTCTCTATCAGGTCAAGCATCGCTCTTTCACGCATAGGGTCATACTTATTGACACCTTGCTTCTCTTTGACTTTCCCTATTTGTTGAACGACCTCTGCCCTCTCATTAATCAGCTGCAGAAGCGATAGATTGATTTCATCCAACTTTTCCCGCAGATCCTGCAATTCCCGATTGCTCATTCCCCATCCATTCCTTTCCAAAATTTTCTCGCCCAGTTCTATTCAAGACTAAAAGAATTATACGAGCGGCAGCTTTAATGACTCTGAAAATTATGGTACATTTTCTATAATTAGAGTTATTATAAGGTAAATAGATTTAAATGTCACGCATGGATAATTTTTCACTTAAACGCTTTTAAGTGATAAAGTACCCTATTGGAAATCAAGTCTACCATATATAATCTAAAAATACAAAATATTTTTAACATTACGCCACTCCAATATAGCTGAACATCCGCACCCGGCATCCCGGGCGTAAATAGCCAAGCATGAATCAGGCATGCATCGAATATATAGTGTAGTAAACTTCAGAACAAAAGAAGAAGGTGTTTCGTTTGCAGGAAAAATTATTTGCTTTAGACATAGGGACAAGATCGGTAGTCGGCATCATATTAGAGAAGAAAGATGCAGGCTATATGGTAACAGATATTTTATCGAAGGAACATGTTGAAAGAGCGATGCTTGATGGGCAGATTCATGATGTCCTCGCTGTTTCAAAGGTAATAAGCGAGATCAAGAGCGAGATGGAAAAGAACCACGGAGAGCTGAAGCAGGTCAGCGTCGCAGCGGCAGGCAGGGCATTAAAAACGGAAAGAGCGTCTGTGTCTGTGAATATCACTGGCAAGCCCATGATCAATAAAGATGATATCCTCCACTTAGAAATCAGCGCAGTCCAGCAGGCGCAATCCATAGTCGCTGAAAAGAACGAAAACGACAACAGCTTCGATTATTACTGTGTAGGCTATTCTGTGCTTTACTATCGTCTCGACGGCATTGAAATCGGCAGCCTGATCGACCAAACCGGTGATGAAGCATCCGTTGAAATCATCGCTACCTTCCTTCCAAAAGTCGTGGTGGAATCATTGATATCCGCATTGAAAAGGGCAGATCTTGAAATGCAGGCTTTGACACTCGAACCGATTGCGGCTATCAATGTCCTGATTCCCCCCTCCATGCGCAGATTGAACGTTGCCCTGGTTGATATCGGGGCAGGAACGTCCGATATTGCGATAACGGATATGGGGACAGTTATCGCCTATGGAATGGTGTCCATTGCCGGGGATGAAATCACTGAAGCCATCAGTGACCAGCTCCTTCTGGATTTCCCTCTTGCCGAACAGGCGAAAAGGCAAATCAATGAAGCAGCTGCCATTACAGTAACGGATATCCTTGGTTTCGAAACGGAATTGCCGAAGGAAGAAATAATCCAAAAAATCAAACCGGCCATATGCAAGCTTGCGGAGAGCATTGCGGATGAAATTATGCAGTTGAACAATCATAAAGCACCGAAGGCGATCATGCTTGTCGGCGGGGGAAGCCTGACTCCTGAATTGCCGGCACTTCTTTCAGAACGGCTTGGCTTGTCCGCGAACCGTGTTGCCGTAAGGGGCATTGATGCGATTCAGACCCTGGCCATCGCCGATACCATCTCCCGCGGACCTGAACTTGTCACTCCTGTCGGCATTGCCCTTGCCGCACAAAAGAATCCGGTACAGTATGTAACTGTGTATGTTAATGAGGCTCCCGTACGGTTATTCGACATAAAAAAACTCACCGTAGCCGATTGCCTGCTGGCATCAGGAACAAAGGTGAGCAAATTATACGGCAAGCCGGGAATGGCGATGATGGTCAAACTGAATGGCCAATTGATCACTTTGCCCGGCCTGCATGGAAATCCCCCTGTCATTCTGGTGGACGGCGAACCCTCCTCCATTGACGAAGAAGTGAAGCCGAATAGCAGGATTACAGTTACTCCGGGAGACGACGGAATTTCCCCCCATGTAATGATTAAGGACCTGATTGAAGACATTCCAAGAAAGACAGTCATCATTAACCAGACGAGATATGTAATAGAGGCTGTCATTAAGCAAAACGGATCTTTAACAACAGAAGAAACGCTTATACACGATCGCGATGAAATCATTTGCCAGCTGCCCGGCACAATCGAAGCTTTATTGAAAGCGTTAGGCCTCAATCAGGTGCTCCATCAATTGCAGCCTTTTACTGTATTCCTGAATGAAAAGGCATATACACTCCATAAATACACCGGAAAAATACAAAAGAACGGAATAGAGGCCAGGCTCACTTCCAGTTTCGACGATGGGGATGTTATATTGATTGAGAAATTCGCGCCTCCGAGTCTTGAAGAATTGGCTGATGAACTGAACATTTCACTTTCCAATTCAATCCCGGTTACATTCAACGGAAATCACCTGACACTAAAGAAGAGTGTAACCGAAGTATTCAGGGGATCGGCTTTGCTGAAAGAGAATGACAGCCTTAGGCATGGGGAAAAGCTGAACCTGGTCCATCATAAGCCAGCTCCCTTTATCTTTCAGGATATTTTCAGGCACGTTGATATCGACTTGCCGAAAGTGGCGAACAGCCGCTTCATCCTCATAAAAAATAATAAAGAAACCGGATTCCACGAGGAAATCCATCCCGGCGACGATTTACGGATCATGTGGCCGGCAATGGTGAACAAACAGCAAAGTGAATAGGCCGCTGACTCAACCGCAAACATGTTTGCCAATTCTAAAAAATGGCCTTTGCAATCCTATGCAAAGGCCATTTTGGTTAGTTGATTATATTTTTGGTGAAAGGCTAGCCGCTCCGGCATATACATTCGGACGGCAGCTTCGTCATCGCAGTTCCCTGCAATGATTTTTTTTATTCTTCCAAAGCTTTTTCAATAGAAGCCTTCGTTATATTCCAGTGTGATGCATGCCATGCAACATTGCCGTTGCGAAAGAGGATAGCCTGGGGAGACTCATGCTTCACATGGAAAGTCTCCGCTACTTCCGTTGACAATTCCCTGTCCTCCTGAACCACTAAATAAACGGACGGAAAATCAGGATGGCTATCTGCAAATTCGGTAAACTGTTCATATGCATCAGCGCTGACCGGGCATGTCGCGCTATGTTTGAACAAAATAACAGAATCTTTCTGCAAATAATCCTTCAGCTCTACAAATGTGCTTACATGTGTTTTAGACATCTGGCTCTTCCTTTCTTTGTATACGAATAAGCGGTGAAGCAATCATATCACTTCACCGCCCAAATTCCAAATCAGAGGCTTTTGCCCATTTTTTCAACATTTACCCATTGTAGCGCTTTTCGGTAGCCTCAAATTCCTTCTCAGTTTCTTCAAGTTTCATTTGCGCCTGTTCTTTCAGGTTGGATTCGGCACTGCTATTTGTGCTTTCATCGTTCCCGTCGGCAGTGCTGTCCGATGACGGCTCACCGGTTTCACCCGATTTGCCCGCTATGTTCTTTACACTGTCCGCAAGATTTGACTTGGATACTGCTTCAGTAAGCGAGCTTGTCTTAGCCTTAGCGACTTCCGCCAATCCAGCTCCCTTTTCTTTAGCAACCTGTGTCAGCTGTGAAGTTTTCTCCGCTGCCGTCTGGCGGAGCTGGTCAGTCTTTTCGGTAGCCGTTTGACGCAGTTTATCCGTTTTTTCCATAGCAGTCTGGCGAAGCTGGCCCGATTTTTCAGAAAGGACCTTCGCTTGTTCATTCAAGTCGCTGCGAAGCTCTTTCCCTGATTTAGGGGCGAGGATCAACGCAGTAGCAGCTCCGACAATACCTCCAATAAACGCTCCGATGACAAAATCCTTTGATGATCCGGAGCCATTGCCATTATCATATTTCCCTTGATCTCTGGAATAGTCTTTTTGGTAGTCATTCGCACTCATACATATACTCCT
>CAKQBC010000075.1 GCA_934215995.1 uncultured Bacillus sp.
GACATCCCTTTCGTATTCCTGCGCCAGCGTATTGTATTCATATTCCGGATGGCCTGTCACCATTATCTTTTTCCCGTCTTCTGAGGCGATCAGGTAAACGCCCGCTTGGTCAGAGACTGCCAAAACAGTCAGGTCCGGATGGTTTTTGATTGCTTCAAGGCTTACATCCGTATAACGCGAGTGGGGAGCAAAGAAAACATCATCGAACCCGCGCACAAGTTTTTCCTTCTGTTCGTGCAAATGATGCAAATAGACACCTGAGCATTTCTTCGGCAATTCGAATTTATCGATGCCATAATGATGGTAAAGGGCAGCCTGCGCTCCCCAGCATATGTGCATGGATGACGTTACATGCTCTTTTGACCAGTCCATGATGCGCGTCAGTTCTTCCCAATAGTCCACATCTGTAAAATCCAGTTTTTCGACCGGCGCCCCTGTCAAAATCATACCGTCGAACTTACGGTGCCTGATCTCTTCGAAATATAAATAAAATTGATCGAGATGGTATTTGCTCGTGTTTTTTGACTCATGTGTTTTCATCTTAAGGAAGGCAATATTCACTTGAAGCGGCGTATTCCCCAAAAGGCGCAGCAGCTGCGCTTCCGTTTTTTCTTTTTCCGGCATCAAATTGACAATCAATATATTTAAGGGACGGATATCCTGTGCCTGCGCCCTGTCATCATCCATGACAAAAATATTTTCGCTTTCCAGTATTTCTTTTGCCGGCAGTTGCCCTGGTATTTTAATCGGCATATTATGACCTCCTGTATTCTTCAATCAGTTAATGCGGTAAATCTTTACTGTCCATTATAAAGGAATTGTATCCAATATAAACATAGATTTTTGATAATTCAAAATAATCATATTTGATGTTTATTATTTTAAAAGGAAGAAGAGAATCCGAAATCTGTTACAATCTTCTTATCAGACTATAATACAGGGGGAAAATATAGATATGACAACTACGTTGAAACCATACAAAACAGACCTTGAAATTGCCAATGGGTCTGAAATGAAGCATATACAGGAAATAGCGGAGTCCTTGCATCTTTCCCCGGAGGAATATGATGTTTACGGAAAATATAAAGCGAAGGTTTCCCTTGACGTCCTTAAAAAAGAAACAGATGAAGGAAAGGTCATTCTCGTTACAGCCATCAATCCGACACCTGCCGGGGAAGGGAAATCGACGGTCACTGTCGGGCTGGGAGATGCATTGAAAAGACTGGGGCACAATACAGTAATAGCGATGCGTGAGCCGTCCCTCGGACCGGTCATGGGAGTGAAAGGGGGAGCCTGCGGAGGCGGTTATTCACAAGTTTTGCCGATGGATGATATCAATCTGCACTTCACGGGAGATATCCATGCAATCACGACAGCCAATAATGCATTGTCCGCAATGATCGATAACCATATCCACCAAGGAAACGCCCTGCAGATCGACCAGCGCAGAATCATATGGAAACGCGTGGTGGACCTGAATGACCGGGCACTGCGCAAAGTTGTAGTGGGCCTTGGCGGACCCGCACAAGGAGTTCCGCGTGAAGACGGCTTCGATATTACGGTAGCTTCCGAAATTATGGCGATTCTTTGCCTGGCGACCGGCTTGCAGGACCTGAAGGAGCGTTTAGCCAGAATTGTGGTGGGATATAACTATTCAGGCGAGCCGGTTACCGTAAGAGAACTTAAAGCGGAAGGAGCCCTATCATTGCTCCTGAAGGATGCAATCCTTCCAAATCTGGTCCAGACGATCGAGCATACGCCGGCATTCGTCCACGGAGGTCCTTTTGCCAATATTGCACATGGATGCAATAGCGTCTTAGCAACCAAAATGGCGATGAAATTGGGTGATTACGTCGTTACGGAAGCTGGATTCGGAGCAGATTTGGGAGCAGAGAAGTTTTTGGACATTAAAGCGAGGACAGCCGGTATCAAGCCAAGTGCTGTAGTAATTGTCGCGACAATCAGGGCATTGAAAATGCACGGCGGCGTTCCGAAAGGCAATCTGTCAGAGGAAAACACGGAAGCATTGCAAAGAGGCTTTGAGAATCTACAGAAGCATTGCGAAAACATTGCATCCTACGGCCTGCCTTACGTGGTTGCCCTTAACCGCTTCGTCACGGACACGGATGAGGAACGCAATATGTTCGGGGACCTTTGCGAAGCAAACGGCATCCCATACGAACTGGCTGAGGTTTGGGAAAAAGGCGGGGCAGGCGGAATCGACCTTGCGCGCACAGTACTGGATGCAATTGAAACGAAAGAGAATACATTCCGTTACTTGTATGCTGCAGAGGAACCGATTGAAGCCAAAATCAATGCGATCGCGCGGAAGATATACGGGGCAGCAGGAGCCGAATTCACAACGAAAGCCCAAAAGCAAATAATGGACATTGAAGCGAACGGCTGGGGCGGCCTGCCGATCTGTATGGCAAAAACCCAATACTCGCTGTCCGATGATGCCGGCAAATTAGGACGGCCGGAAGGCTTCACAATCACTGTAAGAGAGCTGAAACCTTGTGTGGGAGCAGGATTTATTGTTGCTTTGACAGGCGATGTCATGACAATGCCTGGCCTGCCGAAAGCCCCTGCCGCATTAAATATGGATGTGCTGGAGGATGGAACGGCTGTCGGGCTATTCTGATGGCCCGTACGGACCGCAAGGCTGCAAGATTATGCAGAGGGATTGCTTCATAAAGATTTAACAGGAAAGTGGAGGGAGCTGCATGTTTCATCCGACTGCTTATGAAAATTTCAAAATCATTATAGAAGGGTCAGTCTATGATGCGGATTTTTCAGGTGAAATCATTGTCATTGACCGTTCTGAACAGCTTGATTTGGCAGTGCTGTCCAGAAGGTTTGAAATTACGTACACATTGAGGGAAAATGAGAATATAAAGGGAAGCATTGTCGTCCATGCGCCAATCAAACAGCTGGCTGCAGAGCTGAATGTGAAGGATGAGCCAAGCATCGGTGCTTTCATCGAGCTGCACTTTCGGTCGAAAACCGGGAATAAGCCAGGAGAGGCATTGATTGCCGGCATAACCGGCTGCCTGCAGAATATATGGGGCGTTGAGCGGGATTATCACGTAGTGACGTCTGAAGTCTACTTGAACGGAAGCCTGGAAGGCTGGCGAATCGATAGTATGGTCAGCTTTAAGCGCCTGGTTACAGAAAACCAGGCAGAGGACCTTTATAATTTGGTGCCTTATGGAATCAGGACGCTTGAGGAGCTGGATCGGACGATAAATCGCTAAGGAAAGGGGCGAGAAGCATGCCGGTGTATGAATACGATGTCAAAATGATTTCTGGGGAAGAAATCTCATTGAAAACTTATCGGGGGCAAGTGCTTCTGATTGTCAATACAGCCAGTAAATGCGGTTTTACCCCGCAATATACGGAGCTGCAAAAGCTTTATGAGCGATACAAGGAGAAAGGGTTTGTGATTCTGGGGTTCCCATGCAATCAGTTTATGGCCCAAGAACCAGGGGACGACCTTGAGATATCAGGATTTTGCCGTCTGAATTATGGCGTGACATTCCCGATGTTCTCCAAAATCAAAGTGAAGGGAAATGACATTCACCCTTTGTATGACTATCTGTCGAATGAAGCTCCAGGTGTGCTCGGTTCAAAAGCGGTCAAGTGGAACTTCACAAAATTCCTGGTCGACAAAGAAGGGAAGCCGGTGAAACGGTATTCCCCGCAAACGAAGCCGAATGAAATAGAAGAGGATATTGTCCGATTGCTGGAACAATAATTTAATAGAATGAACGAAAGCCCCGGAAAGATTGGATCTGGCCGGGGCTTTTCTTATTTGCCCCAGCGAAGGGTGATGGCGCCCCATCCGAGGCCGGCTCCATATCCGACCAGCACAACCAGGTCGCCATCCCGGATGTTTCCTCCCTTCACTTCTTCATACAGGCCGATCGGGATGGTAGGTGCTGAAGAGTTGCCATAATATTGAATGGTTTTTGTATGCACGCGTTCAATCGGAAAATCAAGGGTCTCGATTCCTTTCTCAATGATGCGGAGATTTGATTGATGGGGCACAATGAAGTCGACATCCGCCAAGCTAAGGCCGGAAACATCCAGAACCTTATGGACGGCCTTCGGCAGCTTATCGACAGCAAATTGGAAAACCGCCCTGCCATCCATTTTGATGTTTTTGTTTTCATCAAGGTGAAGGTATTTTCCGCCGCTTCCATCCATCTGCATGTTGATGCCAAGAATCCCTTTGTCTTTCGGGACTTGCCCTACCAGCACGGCCGCAGCCCCGTCTGAAAACAGCAAGGCGGTCTTTTTATCCATCGGATTCAAAAGGGATGAACACTTGTCGACGGCTATGACGAGTACATTTTTATAAAGGCCTGTCTGGATGAATTGGGCTCCTGTTGCAAGTGCCGTGATGAAGCTTGAACATCCTGAATGGAGATCTAGTCCCGCGCATTCAACGGCCCCAAGTCTGTCCTGGACGAGGGCTGCCGTAATATGGGTGTCGTGTGTATTCGTGCCGATGATCACCATATCAATGTCTTTCGGGTCGGCCCCCGCATCCTCTATTGCCCGTTTTCCTGCGATAGCGCACATGTCTGTAAGCGATGTTTCAGGTGCCTCATAACGTCTTTCCAGGATGCCCGTTTTCATGAAAATTTCCTCTTCGGTAATGCCGAAGCGTCTGGCGATTTCTTCGTTTGCGATAACTTTCTCTGGGATGTTTACTCCGATTCCTAAAATGCCCGCATTAAAATCCATCGGCTAAATCCTCCAATAATAGTTACATTCCACCAGATTATACCATACGGAAAGGGGTAATTTGACGCAAATTGAAAAAATAAACTGTCTGATTTATCCATCGTATGTCCCTTTTTGTTTTCATTAGGGAAAATCAGTGCGCGACAGGAAGAGAATCAGTTCAAAATGCCCCGTGCCAAAGCAAAATTCTTGTTGGAAAAATAACGATTTACATGTATCTTATTGTTAGGAAGTATTAGTAACAGGTATAAATTTTACTTTTTTAAAATGAAATATATAAGACGTATGAAGGAAGCTGCAGGGGCAATCATTCAGCAGGAAAAGATAAGTGAATCTCTAAAGGTATAAAACAATCAGTTAGAGGATGGTAATAGAGATGATGAATAAGGGGAAAAACGAGAGAATTGCGTGGGTTACCGACAGTACCGGGTTTCTGGATGAAGAATTGAAGGCGAGTGAGGGTTTAAGCGTTGTCCCGATCAACATAAGGATGGAAGGGAAGGACTATATAGACGGGGTAGATATTACGCATGATGATATTTACGAGGCTATGGAAAATCGCGGGGCTGAAATCACAACATCACAGCCTTCCGTCGGCCAGTTTCTGGAAACCTATCAAAAACTGGCGGAACAAAAGTATGACCGCATCATATCGTTTCTGCTTTCGGAGAAATTAAGCGGCACAGTCTCCTCAAGCATCCAGGCAGGACAATTGGCTGCTGTGCCGGTCCATACCTTTGATTCCCGCTTGTTGTCCTATCCGATGACATATATAATGAAGAAAGCTATAGGATGGCATAAAACAGGTGCAAGTGTTGCGGAGATCCTTGATAGAGCGGCGCGGCTGCGCGACAGCAATGAAACGTATGTATTGATCGGAAACCTGAATCAATTATACAAAAGCGGCAGGCTCGGCTCCATTAAGTATTATTTGGGCAGCATCCTAAGAATCAAGCCAATTGTCTCCCTTGTCGAAGGGAGCCTGGAAATACAGGATATCGCAAGAAGTGAGAGCCATGCTGAGAAGATCATCTTCGGGAAATTGAAGCATGCTGTCGAAAAATATAAGATTACGGATTGCATGATTTTGCATGGCCAATTCCGGAAGCAGGCGGAAGAATGGGCCGAAAGGATAAAATCCCTTTATCCGGAGCTGACGCTTCATGTTTACCCGCTCGGGACTGCCATCGGGGTACATACAGGAGGAAGCACGCTGGGGATCAGCTGGTTTAAGGAGAAGATATAGACATTATGAAAATACTGACAGCGGAACATTTGACAAAACAATTGGCGGAAAAGACGCTATGGAACAATATATCGTTTTCCATTTCGGAAGGCGAGAGAATCGGGATCATCGGGGTCAACGGATGCGGGAAGTCGACGTTGATGAAAATGATCGCGGGGAAAGAGGATAGCGATTCAGGGGAAATTACGGCACCGAAGGATTATTCCATTTCTTTTTTGTCGCAGGAACCTGAATATGATGAGTCCCTAACCATTATGGAATACATGTTTGCAAGCGATACACCGCTATTTAAATTGATCAGGCAATATGAAGAATCATTAAGAGAGCTCCAGCTTCAGCCGGAAAGCAAGGACCTGCAGGAGAGTCTGCTGAAGCTTCAACAGCGCATGGACGAGGATAACGGCTGGGACAGGAGTTCCGA
Source organism: uncultured Bacillus sp. (assembly GCA_934215995.1). Lineage (GTDB taxonomy): Bacteria > Bacillota > Bacilli > Bacillales > DSM-1321 > Bacillus_AD. Next base: position 6,417 of record CAKQBC010000075.1, read on the forward strand.
AAGCAAAGTCATCCTGAATAAACTCGGCCTCTTTGATCCATCGCTGCAGATCGGAACATTATCCGGCGGCCAAAAGAAACGTGCCGCATTGGCAAAAGTGCTGATTGAACAGCCGGATTTGCTGATTTTGGATGAGCCTACAAACCACTTGGATGCGTCAAGCATTCAATGGCTGGAGGAATATTTGCGCAAGTATCCGTACTCTGTGCTGTTTGTGACGCATGACCGCTATTTCCTTGATGGCGTCGCTACAAAGATTTGGGAGCTGGACCAGGGATCATTGTATGAGTATAAGGGCAATTATGAAAGCTTCCTGGAAGGAAAAGCGATTCGCGAAGAGCAGAATCAGGTCATCCAGGCCAAGATGCAATCGTTATATAAAAACGAGCTGGCCTGGATGAGAAAAGGGGCAAAAGCCCGTACGACCAAGCAGAAGGCGAGAATACAGCGTTTTGAAGAGCTCGAAGGGAATGTATCCGGAAATAGCCAGACCGAGAACCTCGAGATTGACCTTGCGGGTTCAAGGCTTGGGCGAAAGGTCATCGAATGCAATAACATTACGAAAAGCTACGCCGGAAAAACGGTGATACAGGATTTTTCGCGTCTGTTTAAGCGCGGTGACAGAATCGGCATCATAGGCGAGAACGGTTCAGGGAAATCGACGCTGCTGCGTCTGATTGCGAGCCAGGAACAGCCGGATGCCGGGGAAATCGAAAAAGGTGATACGGTCAGGATTGGGTTTTACACGCAGGAAAATGAAGATATGAACCTGAAACTGCGAATGATCGAATACATCCGCGAGGTTGCGGAGTCGATTCAGCTGAAAGACGGAAGCTTCATCTCTGCTTCAGCTATGCTGGAGAAATTCCTGTTTCCGATGCATACACATGGAACCCCCCTTTACAAGCTGTCCGGAGGGGAAAAACGGCGTCTGTATTTATTGAGGATCCTGATGTCCTCACCGAATGTGCTATTATTGGATGAGCCGACGAACGATCTGGATACACAGACGCTGACCGTTCTTGAAGACTTTCTTGAAAGTTATTCCGGTGTAGTGATCACTGTATCGCATGACCGTTATTTCCTCGACAAGGTTGCGGATGAATTATTTATTTTTGCGGGCAACGGAACAATAAATACGTATTTTGGCTCCTACAGTGACTACCTTGAATTGGACAAGACTAAGCAGGTCAAAGCTGAAAAGGAAAAAGCAGAATCACCCCAGCCTGAAAAAGCAAAAAAGAAAAAGCTTTCCTACATGGAAAAGCGTGAGTGGGAAACAATTGAAGACGACATACAGGCTGTTGAAGATAAGCTGAGTGAAATCGAACAGGAACTGATGACAATCGGGTCCGATTTTACTAAAGGCCAACAATTGATGGAACAGCAAAGTGAATTGCAGGATAAGCTGGAGCAGTTAATGGAAAGATGGGAATATCTGTCCGAACTGGCCGATCAATAAAAAGGTGATGGGGGTATCCCCCATCGCCTTTTTTCTTTATGGGTCTGCATAGTAAGAATGTATAGGAATAAATTATCAGAAAATTATTGATATTATCAAAGAAAAGTATTATATTGAAAAATAAACATAGGCCAGGAAGCATCAACACAGGCCTATCAAAAATTAAGAAAATATTCCGAATATATTTGTGGAAACGTTCAAACAAACTGAGGCGGAATGAAATTGGGAGGAGATCGAGTTGGGAAAAGATTTGCGAATCCGGAGCAAGGTAATCAGTGAAGGAGGCCCTACACGTGTGCCTAATAGGGCTATGCTTCGTGCAGTAGGGTTCACGGATGAAGATTTCAAGAAGCCTATGGTAGGCGTGGCAAGCACGTGGAGTGAAGTGACGCCTTGCAATATACATATCGATGAACTGGCAAGAAGGGCGAAGCAGGGAGCGAAAGATTCAGGAAGCGCCCCGATGATCTTTAATACAATCACTGTCTCTGACGGTATTTCGATGGGGACAGAAGGGATGAGATATTCATTGCCGAGCCGCGATTTGATCGCCGACTCGATTGAAACGGTTGTCGGGGGGGAGTCCCTGGATGGATTTGTGGCAATCGGCGGCTGTGACAAGAATATGCCTGGCTGCCTGATGGCAATCGCAAGGATCAATCTCCCGGCGGTATTCGTTTACGGGGGTACGATCAGGCCAGGAAAACTGCATGGCGGCGATATTGACATTGTCTCGGCTTTCGAAGGAGTAGGGCAATACAATGCAGGGGCTCTTGATGACGCAGGCTTGCATAAGATCGAGTGCCATGCCTGCCCAGGGTCAGGTTCATGCGGAGGGATGTATACGGCGAATACAATGGCAAGCGCAATTGAGGCCTTAGGCATGAGTTTGCCGGGCAGCTCATCCCATATCGCCGAATCTCCGGAAAAGCTGGATGATTGTTACCGTTCTGGGGCAGCGGTCTATAATTTGCTTGAGAAAGATATCTATCCTCACGATATCCTGACAAAGAAAGCTTTTGAAAATGCGATTACTATCGTCATGGCATTGGGCGGCTCTACAAATGCCATCCTGCATCTGATGGCAATCGCCAATGCGGCGGAAGTGGATCTGACGCTTGATGATTTCAACAGGCTTCAGAAAAAGGTTCCTCATATCGCTGACTTGAAGCCAAGCGGCCGCTATGTGATGAAC
>CAKQBC010000076.1 GCA_934215995.1 uncultured Bacillus sp.
CCACACATGCATTCTTAATACCCACTATGCTTAAGCAAGTTTTAGATCACCCCAACTTTGGCTCCACAGACCTAAGCACACTTGAAAGCTTATCTTACGGTGCCGCACCTATGCCTTTTCCCGTCATTCACCGTGCTATTAAAGCATTTCCATCAACGACCAATTTTGCAAACGCTTTCGGTTTGACAGAAACAACTTCAACAGTTTGTGTACTGGGACCGGAAGACCATAAATTGACTGGTACTCCAGAAGAAATCGAAAAAAAAATCCAAAGATTGAAATCTGTAGGCTGTCCGCTTCCCGGAGTCAAGGTGGCAATCTTTGATGAACATGGAAACGAATTGGGGAGCAACATGGTTGGAAACGTATTCGTTCGGACTGAACGTTCCATGAAAGGATATTGGAAACGCCCTGAGGCTTCCCGTGAAATTGTCCGTGACGGCTGGATTGATACAAAGGATATGGGGTGGATCGATGAGGACGGTTATTTATTCCTCAGCGGCCGAAGTTCGGATATGATCATAAGGGCCGGGGAGAACATATCGCCTGCAGAGGTAGAAGACGTCCTTCATGGACATCCGGATGTTTCAGATGTAGCCGTAATTAGCAGCCCAAGCCTGGAGTGGGGGGAAGAAGTTATGGCAGTCATAGTGCCAGCTGACCCAAAAGCACATCCTACCGAAGAAGAATTGATTGCTTATTGCCGCAGTCATATTGCCAGCTATAAATGTCCCTCCATAATTCATTTTGTCGCAGAACTGCCTCGGACAACCACAGGAAAAATATTAAAAAGGACTTTGCGTGAACAATTTATGCATCAGACGGGTTAAAGCAGCCTGTTTTGCCCTATAGCCATAGGGTAGGCGTTGCTACTGGAAAGCCTAGTATAACCAAAGGATAAATAATAATTTGAATGAGGTGATAGCATTGCGCTTTGAGCTGACGGAAGAACAGCAGCAATTGAAGAAGGAAATACGCTCCTATTTGGAAGAACGGATTACTCCTGAATTATTGGACGAATTGAAAGGGAATCCGGATGGTGGCCCACTATGGAAGAAATATATCCGTGAATTGGGCAAGGACGGATGGTTAGGGATTGGATGGCCTGCCGAATATGGGGGCCAAGGGCGCACGCCGCTTGAGCAATATATTTTTTTGGAGGAGATTAACCGTACAGGCGTCAACATCCCGTTTATTACACTTGAAACGGTTGGACCAACATTGATGAAGCTTGGCACTAAGCAGCAGAAGGACTTTTTTCTACCGAAAATACTTATGGGAGAAATAGAAGTAGCAGTCGGCTACTCGGAGCCGCAGGCAGGGACAGATTTGGCCGCCTTGGAAACGAGGGCCATCAGGGATGGTGGTTCCTATGTAATCACAGGGCAAAAAGTATTCACCACGAATGCTCATATGGCCGATTATATATGGCTGGCAGCCCGTACAGACCTTGATGCACCGAAACACAAAGGAATTTCTATTTTCCTCGTTCCTACCAATCTGCCAGGGTTTTCGGTCACTCCGATGCAGTTGATGGGTGAAAGATCAAATGTAACCTATTATGAGGATGTAAGGGTCCCGCTTGACGCATTGGTCGGCGAGGAGAATAAAGGATGGGGATACATTACGACACAGCTTTCACTAGAACGCCTGATGCTTTCTACTTATTCAAGAATGAGGAGGATGGTTGAGGAAACAGCTGACTGGGCAAGAGAGACAATCATTGATGGCGAGCGGGTGATTGAGAAGGATTGGGTCCGTACCAGCCTGGCAGAGCTGAACATGAATATTGATGTTCTGAAAATGCTTAATTACAGGGCAGCCTGGGCACATGGGAATGAGACATCCGCACCTTATCGCCCATCAATGAATAAAGTGTTCGCTGCCGAGCTTAACCAAAAAGTATATGACACTTGCTTTCAGTTGATGTCCATGTTTGGACAATTAAACAGTGAATCCGATTGGGCAGTGGCCGGCGGAAGTGCGGAACGATATTCCAAAAGCCAGCTTGTCTACCTTTTTGGAGGCGGAGCTAGTGAGGTTCAAAGGGATCTGGTGGCCAGGTTCGGCCTTGGGATGCCGAAAAGCTGAGAGTTATGAAAGCGTTTTCTATATGAAGTCTATTCAATTTTTAGGAGGTAATGAATATGCCATTAACTGAGGAAATGCTAAATGAACATGTGGGTGTTGATTCAGAGAGGATTATAGGGCCTGATGCGGTATGCACTCAGATGATCCGCCATTGGTGCGAGGTAATGGAAGATGAGAATCCGCTGTATCAGGATGAAGAGTATGCGGTGCAATCCAAATACGGGGGAATCATTGCTCCGCCAACTCAGGTGCAGGTATATACAATGACCCCTTTATGGCCGAAGGTTGACCGGCCGGCCACTTCACAGGAGTTGATTGTAAAACTTTTGGCTGATCATGGCTATACATCGATCGTGGCCACAGGGCAGGAGCAGGAATATTTCGCACCAATGAAGCCTGGTGATCAAATAAGCTATACAATTACAGTAAATAAAGTCTCCCCTCAAAAGCAAACAGCAAGAGGGCCGGGGTATTTTGTGACATTTTTATACGCCTATGTTAACCAACACGATGAAAAGGTCTGCGACCAGACTTTCACAATACTTGCCTATAATGCTATTTCAAAGGATGGAGGAGAAAAAGGATGAGTGTGACAAAACCAACCCATATTTCATGGCATGATATTGAAACAGGTGATCGATTACCAGAGCACGTGCGCGATATCACGGCAGCATTAGTTGTTGGTGGAGCCATCTCTGCCACTCATGATTATGCCAATGTCCATCATGATTATCATGCCGCCAGGAAAGCAGGAGCGGATGATGTTTTTATGAATATCCTTACGACAAACGGTCTGATCGGCAAGTTTTTGACCGATTGGAGCGGCCCAACGGGTGAATTGAAAAAAATCAGCCTGAAACTAGCAGTCCCGAATTATCCGGGTGACCGTATGACGATTAACGGGACAATCACAAAAAAGTATGAAGAAAACGGACAAAAACTAGTGGAAATCGAGTTCGTTGGAAAAAATCGGTTGGGCAATCATGCTGCAGGAAAAGCCATCATGGCTCTAAATGGATGACGGGAGGATGAGAGGATGGAATCAGTACGTGACAAAACGGCTATTGTAGGCATCGGGGAAACTGAATTCAGCAAAAATTGTGGAAGATCAGAATTACAGATGGCTTGCGAGGCAATCTTGGCAGCGGTTGAGGATGCGGGTCTGGACGTTAAGGATATAGACGGCATTGTGAACTATACCTTGGATAAAGCTGAACAATGGGAAATGGCAAGGGCTTTGGGTATACCAAACCTCAGCTTTTTCAGCAAGGTTCCGTATGGTGGCGGAGCTAGCTGCGGCACGATTGCACATGCAGTAGCAGCTGTATCGGCCGGACTGGCGGATTATGTAGTTTGTGTTCGGTCCATCAGGGATGCCTCTGGCCCTGTTACTTATGGTGATTTTGAGCCGACAAGGGTAGCCGGGGATACTTACTTGGGGATGTATAATCCGTATGGTTTGTTGACACCTGTTGCATGGGTTGCGATGTTTGCACAGCGATATATCCATCAGTATGGTGTGAAAGATGGAGATTTGGGCTGGATTTCGTTGGTGAATCGTGAAAATGCTAATCGAAATCCAAGAGCTATGTTTTATGACCGCTCGCTGACAATGGACGAATATTTGGCTTCTCCGATGAATGTTGCTCCTCTACGAAGGCACGATTGCTGCTTAAGTACTGATGGTGCAGTAGCTATTATTGTAACGAGCGCTGAGAGAGCAAAGCATCTGAAACAAAAGCCAGCTTATATTTCTGCAGCTGTGCAGGGAACCGCTACCAATGGTGAACAGATGACAAGTTATTACCGTGATGATATTGCCTGCCTGCCAGAAGTGCAAGCATATGGAGAAAAGTTATTTAAGATGGCTGGCATTACACCTAGAGAAATAGATGTTGCGCAATTTTATGATGCGTTTACCCCCTATATCCCGATGCAATTGGAGGCGCTGGGCTTTGTCCCAAGGGGAGAAGGAGTGGCCTATATCGAGGGTGGTCATCGTATACGGCCTGACGGAGAGCTTCCTATCAATACAGCAGGTGGATTAATGTCTGAAGGATACTTGCATGGAATGAACTTGATAACTGAAGGAGTTCGCCAAGTACGGGGAACATCAACCACCCAGATTGAAGAACAAGAGTATGTTCTTGTTACAGGTGGGACTGGTGTTCCTTCAAGTGGCTTAATTTTGAGGAGGAGGTAACTAAAATGGTGCGTTATGGATCTGAAATAGAGTCGCCTAAACCAACGGTGGATCCGGATACAATAGATTTCTGGAAGAGATTGCAAGAAACAAAGAAACTGCATTTGCAAAGGTGTAAAGATTGTGAGACGTATATGCACCCGCCACGTCCGTTCTGTCACAAATGCCATACATTCAATATGGAATATGTGCCTGCATCCGGTAAAGGGACGATTTACAGCTATGTGGTATATCACAGATCGACTTATCCGGCATTTAAAGTCCCATATGAGGTGGTGCTGGTGGAACTCGAAGAAGGTGTCCGCATCGTATCGAATATGATGGACTGCGATCCGCATGAAATATATATCGGGATGCCTGTGGAAGTGGTGATTGACCAGGTATTTGAAGATGTCCAGCTGCCGAAATTCATAAAAAGGGATTCGGAATCGGATTAAAAGGAGGCGTTAGCGCATGGATTTTGCGTTGAATGAAGTTCAGGATATGTTCAGGAGCACAGCCCAGAAATTTTTCAAGGAGAAATGCACAGTCTCCAAGCTGAGGGAAATGGAAGAAACAGGAGGCGGCCATTCGCCGGATTTATATAAACATATAGCGGATATGGGGTTTCTTGGTTTAGTCATTCCGGAGGAGTACGGCGGTGTGGGGGGCAGTTTGCTGGATCTTGCTTTAGTCGTGGAAGAAGCAGGCTGGTCTGCGCTTTCAGGGTCATTCCTTTCATCCGTTTCTTATGGAGTCCTTCCTCTTGTCGCACATGGCACAGATGAGCAAAAGCATGAACTGTTGCCGAAAATCGCTTCAGGTGAAGTCATTGTCACGGCAGCCTTTGCCGAGGCACAGGCACATTATGACATGAAGTATATTACGGCAAAAGCCTCCCCGGACGGGAAAAACGGATATACATTGTCGGGCAAGAAGCTTTTCGTGCCTCACGCCGACAATGCCGATTATATACTGACGCTGGCGAAGTCGGATCCGGAAAACGGGGATGGGAAGTTTTCATTGTTCCTCGTCAAGCGGAGCCAATCGGGTGTACGGACTGCCCCTATGCCTTCCATCGGCAGCGATGCGCTCTATGAAGTGAATTTCGAAGAAGCCAGCGTGGAAGCAAGCCTTATGCTGAATACCGGCAATAATGGTGTGGAAGCTGTACAAAAAATCCAGCAGCAGGCAACAGCCCTGCAGGCAATCGAGATGGCGGGCCTTCTCAAGAGGGCGGTGGATGTCACGAATGAATATGTTCAAGAGAGGAAGCAATTTGGGCGCGCAATCGGCAGTTTTCAGGCAGTGCAGCACCGGCTGTCGGATATGCTGACGGTCGTTGAAGGAGGAAGGCTTGCTGCTTATCATGCTATATGGAAATTAAGTGAAGGGCTTGATGCAGAGAAAGAGGTTGCCACTGCGAAGGCGTACCTCGGCAAGGAGGGGCAAAATGTCTTAGTGGGCGCCCATCAGCTGCACGGTGGAATGGGAATCGATCTTGATTATCCGCTCCAATACTGTTTCCGCCGCTTTAAAAGCAAGCAGGTCGAACTGGGATCGCCGGCCGTCCATCTGGAAACAATCGCCAGAGGGTTACAGGAGAACCAGAAAGAAAAAACATTGGTTTAAACAGGAACAATAACGCTAGTCCCCGGGCTAGAGTTATTGTTTCCTTATATGGAAGAATGAAAGGAGGTTGTTCAAATGAAAAAGCAAGCGCTTTCACATTTGAGGGTTATTGATCTTTCATGGCATATCGCCGGCCCGTACTGCACCAAATTGCTGGCTGATATGGGAGCGGATGTGATAAAAATCGAACAGCCGGGGAGAGGGGATCCTTCCAGGATGGAAGGGCCATTCCCGAATGATGAAACGGACGTTAATGCAAGCGGGCTATTCGGGTACCTGAACAATAATAAAAAAGGGATAACATTGAATCTGAAATCGGCGAACGGAGTTCAATTACTGAAGGACCTTGTCCGTGATGCGGATATCCTGGTTGAAAACTTCAGCCCGAGAGTTTTGGCGGGGCTGGGCCTTAGTTATGAGGACCTGAAAGAAGTGAACCCGAACCTGATTATGACGTCTATCTCGAACTTCGGCCAAACCGGGGCCTACAAGGACCGGAGGGCAACGGAAATTGTCACACAGGCAATGAGCGGTTTTGCGAGTTCGATAGGCGAGGAAGAAAGGGAGCCATTAAGGGCCGGCGGAAACCTAAGGATGCTGGAATATATTACAGGCACCTTTGCGGCGATGTCGACATTGGCAGCGGTGGTTGGAAAGAGAAGGAAAGACAGAGGGCAGCATATCGATGTATCGATTACGGAATGCGGCTTGCTGCAGAGATCTTATCCTTCTGTCCAAAATTCCTTCCCGACCAGTCCTGTCAAATTCACTAAGCGATATCTGATGATGCCGAGCGTAGAGAAATGCAAGGATGGCTACATCGGAATCAACCTGCTGACGGGCCAGCACTGGCAGGATTTCTGCATGATGACCGAAATGTACGATTGGGTTGAGGATCCGCGCTTCACATTGCTGTTCAACCGCCTGCAGCATAAGGAAGAGTTCCAGGCAAGGTTCGATGAATGGCTGCTTGCACATACAAGGGAAGAAATCATCAAGCTGGGGGCTGAATGGCGGGTTCCTGTCAATCCAGTGCCATCCTTTGAGGAAATCGTCGATTTTCCACAATATAAAGAAAGAAATTTCTTTGTCAATGTTAACCATCCGAAAATGGGAGAGGTCATCCAGCCCGGAGCGCCATTCAGAATGTCAGAGACCCCTTGGGCAATCAGGCAGCCTGCACCATTACTCGGCGAGCATAACTCTGCCGTTTATGAAGAGCTGGGCCTTAAACCGGATACGATTGAAGAATTGCATGAAAAGGGAGTCATTTAAGAAAGGAGCAAGTCTATGTCATCTAAACCGTTAGAAGGTGTCCGGATTTTGGATATGACGATGTGGTGGTCAGGGCCAATTTGTACATCCTACCTCGGAGCCCTTGGAGCAGAAGTCATAAAGGTAGAATCAATTCAATTTCCGGATGGCTTCAGATATACAATGTCCGTGCCGGGGGACAATTGGTGGGAGCTCGGTCCCCAATTCAATACAGCCAACCTGAACAAAATGGGCATTACCCTGAATTTGAACGATGAAGAAGGAATCCGGTTATATAAGGAGCTTGTAAGGGAATGCGATGTTGTAATCGAGAACTTCACTCCGCGTGTAATGGAAAATTTCAATTTGTCCTATGAGGCGCTTCGTGAAATCAATCAGAATATCATCATGATTTCTATGCCGGCTTACGGAAAAACCGGTCCTTACAAAAACCAGTCCGGTTTTGCCTACACATTCGAAATCTTATCGGGAATCGTGCAGGTGAATGGATACCGGGATGGAAACCCGATGATCGTATCCGGAGTGGCGGATGTAATAGCAGGGTTTCATACTGCCTATGCATTATTGGCAGCTTTGGAATACAGGGAAGAATCCGGGGAAGGCCAATACATTGAGATGGCTCAGGTGGAAGCCTGCCTTAACTTAATGGGCCAACCTATTGCCGACTACTCCATGAATGGAAGGAACTGGGGGAGGGTGGGCAACCGCCATCCGGGCATGGCGCCCCATGGGTTATATCCGAGCAAAGGCGAAAATTCATGGGTATCGATCGCAGTTACGAATGAAGAGGATTGGCATACGTTCTGCCGTGTAATCGGCCAGCCTGATTTGGCTCTCGATGAAAGGTTCAAAACGGCTGCCGCCAGATGTGAAAACGAGGATCAACTGGATGCAATCATCCAGGAATGGACTTCCGGATTCACACACTATGAATCTTCCGAATTGCTGCAGGAAGCAGGCCTCGCAGCCGGTCCGGTTATTGAAGTCGATGAAATGGAAGAGGATCCATTCCTGAAAGATATGTTCCAGGAAGTATCCAGAGATTTAACAGGGACACATCCTTTCCCTTCATGGCCAGTTAAATTCGACGGGGAAAGGCTGCAGCACAGCTCGCCTGCACCGAAACTCGGGGAGCACAATGAGTATGTGCTGAAAGAGATCCTGAAACTGGATGATACGGAAATTGCCGAGCTGGAAAAATCAAAGGTGATCGGAACGATTCCCCAGGGAGTCAGCTGAACCATTAATCGTATGGAGGTGAAAACATGGCGGTCAAAATAGGAACAAAATATATCTGTTCAGTTTGCTCAAGCGAATTCATCGTCACGAAGAGCGGGGAAGCAGCCATGAAATGCTGTGGTAAAGCGCTGGATACTAAGTAGGAAGGCAATCTCCAGTAGAGATTGATTCAGGAGAAAGGGTGATAAAAATGGCAAATCAGCTTGGAAAACGATTAGAATGCACGTCTTGCGGAGTCGAGGTGCTATGCACAAAAGCAGGGGAAGGCACACTTGAATGCTGCGATCAAATCATGCAGCTGAAGAAGCCGGTGGCATTGCCTACGGCTGATTAATGGAATAATCGCCAGCTCCACCCATGCAGGAGGTGCATCCAAATGAAAACGGAAATCCAGCAGCAATTGCTGAAAGATGTTCGGGTATTGGCATTTTCCAGCGGGCCTTCGGGGCGATATGCAGTGAAGCTTCTGGAAGAAAGCGGGGCGTTCATTGAGAGGGTTTCCCTGGGGGAAGTATCAGCCGCATCAAACATAATGGGAGATGAAGCTAGTGCCAGGCACTGCCAGGCATTGAAGGATGATCGATGGGATATGGTTATTTGGGATAGCAACTGCAGCGGTAGCCTTGGGGAGTCTGTTTTGT
>CAKQBC010000077.1 GCA_934215995.1 uncultured Bacillus sp.
TTATAAAACAGACGGTGAAAAACTATCGGCCGAGAAGGCTACAAATATTATTATGGATCACATTTCCAAACTGATACAAGAGAATGAGTGAGTCGCTTTTCTTGACAAAAAGCTGGAATTGTAAGAGTTTTAAAAGAGGATAATACGCTTTCTGAAAATAGAACTTCCGGCACAATTTAGGCGTAAAATGGTATTTTATGTTTGAAGAATGCTATAAACGGTTATAGCAAGGATATTAATGAAACAAAATTATAAAATTCTCTCAGCAGTCATGGGTAAGGAGGAATACATATGATGAATGAAGATTATGGAGTACAAAGTTTTAATGTAGGAGACAAAGTGACAGGCACAGTCACAAAGGTGGAGGACAAACAGGTGATCGTCGATGTTGCCAACAGCAAGATTGACGGCATCATTCCGATCAGTGAATTAAGCAGCCTCCATATTGAAAAGGCTTCTGACGTTGTTTCCGAGAATGATGAGCTAGAATTGGAAGTAACCAAGGTCGAGGAGGAAACCCTCATCCTTTCTAAAAGAAAAATAGATGCTATCCATGCATGGGATAAGCTTAAACAGCAATTCGAAAGCGGCGAAGTCATTGAGGCGGAAGTTAAGGACGTCGTCAAAGGCGGCCTTGTCGTAGATCTTGGCGTCCGGGGATTCGTGCCGGCATCCCTTGTTGAGGATTACTATGTAGAGGATTTCGAAGACTATAAAGGCAAAAACCTTCAATTTAAAATTGTCGAAATCGAGCCTGAAAACAATCGTCTGATTCTGTCCCACCGTGCAGTCGTACAAGAGGAAAAGAGCAAAAACAAACTAAGCCGCCTAGATGAAATCCAAGCCGGCCAGGTACTTGAAGGGACTGTCCAAAGGCTGACAGATTTCGGCGCATTCGTGGATATCGGCGGCATCGACGGGTTAGTCCATGTATCCCAATTATCTCATGAACATGTCGACAAACCTTCCGATGTAGTGAGTGAAGGCGACAAAGTGACTGTGAAAGTCCTTTCCATGGACCGCGATACCGAGCGCATTTCACTGTCAATCAAAGAAACATTGCCTGGGCCATGGGATGATATCAGTGAAAAGGCAGCGAAAGGCGCTGTACTGGAAGGGACAGTCAAAAGGCTTGTATCCTTCGGTGCATTCGTTGAAGTATTCCCTGGAGTTGAAGGGCTGGTCCATATCTCCCAAATCTCCAACAAGCATATCGGCACACCTCATGAGGTCCTTTCAGAAGGTGAAAAGGTTCAGGTTAAAGTGCTTGATGTGAATGAACAGGATCAACGTCTATCCTTAAGCATTAAAGAGCTTATTGAGGATGATGAAGATGTGGATACATCTTATACGATGCCTGAAGAAACAACAGGGTTCCAATTCAGTGATGTAATCGGGGACCAGCTGAAAAAATTCAAAAAATAATTTGGTGATTAATATGTCAAGGAAGAGCCGTAAGTTGGAACATATAAAATATGCATTGGAAACGGGACAGAGCTTGAAAACTGGCTTGAATGATATTTCATTTGTTCATAACAGCTTACCTTTATGCTCGGTTGACGATATTGATCTGGCCATACAGATTGGTGAACTTACTATAGGTTCACCAATTTTTGTGAATGCCATGACCGGCGGGGGCGGAGCCGAAACGGAACAGATTAACCGCCAGCTGGCGATCGCCGCAAGGGAGACGGGGATTTCCATGTCGGTAGGGTCACAGATGTCCGCTATACGGGAACCTGCCCAAATTCCAACGTTTTCAATTGTCAGAAAAGAGAATCCAAATGGGATCATCATCGGCAACCTCGGAGGCGAAGCAAGTGCAGATGAAGCGAAAAGGGCAGTGGATATGATCGATGCGAATGCCCTCCAAATTCATCTGAATGTCATCCAGGAGCTTGTCATGCCGGAAGGGGACCGGGATTTTTCGTATATCCTGAAAAACATCGAATCGATTTCCAAAGCAATATCCGTTCCGGTTATTGTGAAGGAAGTCGGTTTCGGAATGAGCAGGGAAACGGTCATGATGCTGAAGGATGCAGGGGTTAAGTTTGTTGATGTCGGCGGTGCAGGAGGCACTAATTTTGGCGTCATCGAAAACAGGCGCCGGGAAAGAATGCTATCCTATTTTAATGACTGGGGCATTTCCACTGCAGCAAGCATAGCCGAAGCATCGACAGTGGAAGGAATGATGGTTTTGGCTTCAGGCGGAATCAGGAATGGCCTCGATATTGTCAAATGCCTCAGCCTTGGGGCCGTCGGGGCCGGAATCGCCGGGTACTTCCTGAAAACACTTGAAGATCGCGGCGTTGACGCGCTTATCGATGAGATACAAATCATTCATGAGGATATCCGGATGATCATGACTGCACTTGGGGTGCGGAATCTCTCATCCGTCAGCCAACTGCCTAAAGTGATCAGCGGGGAAACCTGCCACTGGCTGCAGCAGAGAGGCATTATATAAAGTATAGGCTCTGATATATTTTAGTGTTGATTTTTAAAGAAACGTTTATTTGAGCGAAGGCCCGCGGAAAGCGTCCGGCCGGAGCGGAAATCAACAATTGCATTTTACGGGCCAAAGTATAAAAAAATCCAGCAGATTTTGCTGGATTTTTTTGTTGCCCAAATTTATGCGGGTTCAGCTTCTGTGTTCGTTCAGGTCCCTTGCTTCCTTAGGGGTGTCGAGACGGGTTGCGCCTGGATATTCGAGCGACTGGTCCCTGTCTGATTCCACTCGTCTGCTTTGTTTTAATTTCTTTTCTTGCCGGTCTTTTGGCATAGTGATGCCCCCTTAGATAAATTTGTCCGATGGACGGTTGGCGTGTATGGATTCTGTCCATACTGTTGGTGAAATGAGGTTTGAATATGTCCGTTTATATCTTTTTGTGGAGTACATGGGTGCTTGTCATCTTGCTTGTTTGTTTCCTCAACAAACAAGTGCATATGATTTATTCCTGCCATGTCCTTCTCATTATTTTCTTATCGCAATTTTTTATTCCATATGGTGTGCAGGAAATAAATGCTGCCTGTCTGTACATAATTTTCCTGTCATGCTTCTATATCGGGAAACTCCCCTTTAAACCCATGGTGTCTACGGTAATGACTTGCCTTATAGTTGCCTTGGTGAATGGCTGCATGCATATTTTCTCCAGTTTGGAGCCGCTTTGGTTTTCCTGGATGCCTGCATGGGTTCCGGCAGCAATCGTGGTTTATGCTGTCATGGTCCTGCAAAAAGGATATGCCGGCAGGCAGTTGACCCTGTTGATGGGAACATGCTTTGGGGATATACTCCTTACTTTTGCCTATCATAATTCATGGATGCATTATCCTTTGTTCAGCCCATCGCTGCTCAATTTGCTGGCTGCCGGTTCCTTATTTCTTGTTGTGTGGACACTTGTGGAGAAGGCGCTGGGCAATATGGCTTCATACCAACACTCACATAAAAAGGAGATTTGATACAGGATGCATCAATATTTTTTACCGATCATAGCCGGCATTGCTGCCGGCATCATTACACGCCTTTTCATGCTGAGAAGCGATTATCGGCAATACCCGACGTATTTGCACGGGAAAATCATTCATTTATCCCTGGGCGTGATTGCTGCCGGCCTGGGAAGTATCTTCGTCCCGGCTCTCCTTATGGAGGAATACACGGCCATTACTTTTTTGACGATAGCGGCATCACAATTCCGGGAAGTCCGGAATATGGAGAGGAATACATTGATGGGACTTGATGAAATGGAGCTTGTTAAGCGGGGCCCGACCTACATAGAAGGGATCGCAATCGCTTTTGAGGGAAGGAATTACCTGGTGATCCTGACATCAATGCTGACAACGACGGCGTCCATCTTTTTTAATATATGGGTGACTTTTGTTGTGTTTCTGCTCTGTTTGTTTTTGTGCAGGTCACTGATGTCCGGGGCCACGTTAAGGGATATTGTGGACATTGAATATATTGACCTTAGGTTTGATGGGGCGGGCCTGTATGTGGACAATATTTATATCATGAATATCGGTCTCCCCCAGAGGCAGGAGGAAATATTGCGGTACGGCATGGGCTTTATCCTTAAACCGAAACACTTCAATGACCGGACTACCATCTCGAATCTGGGCCAAAGGCAGGCCATCCTGCATGATGTATCGATTGCACTGGGCATTTACAGGGATTCGGGCACCCCGGCTCTTGTTCCTCTAGCCAAAAGGGACCTTGATGACGGAAGGGTCGGCGTTTTTATCTTGCCGCAGGAGAAGGATATCGAAAAAGCGATCACGGTGATAGGGAATGTCCCTACCCTTGAAAATGCCATCCGCCTGCCGAGCAGAATCGATAAGAAGAAGAAAGGACTATTATAAATGGTTATAGAGAAATGTATATTGGCTGTCATTACCACTGACAAAGCGAAGGTGCCGGTTGCCCCTGCAGTCTTCTATTGTGATACAATGGAGGAAATGTATGAGTTCGGCAATAACCTGGAAGCGATTCTTGACGGGATCGCCCACAGGCTGAGCGATGATGTGTATATCATAGTGAAGCACTGAGTGCATAAGATCTGCAAGAAGGCCGGTACAATCACAACGATATTATTGTTGGATAGAAAAAAATTTGGTACTATAGGATAGTTGCACCCTTCTTTATAAGAAGGGTTGTTTTGCAGAAAAAACAATAAGCGCTGCTAATGATTACGATACATAACAGTATCCCGGTTTGTGGACAAAAGGCATTCCAGCATTTTCTTCACCCTTGATTCCCGTACGTTGAGGCGGTTAAGCAGGGTAGGATGCGGAAGTTTGCCAAACAGCCTGCGGTACATAAAAGTATCTTATGCTTCCTGGAAACAGGGTAACATACACATAGTACTTCATATAGTCAGTTAGGAAAGGGTGAGCAAATATGCCGAAACCTGTAGTTGCGATTGTGGGGAGACCAAACGTAGGGAAATCCACTATTTTCAACAGAATTGTAGGAGAAAGAGTGTCCATTGTCGAAGATATTCCAGGTGTGACACGTGACCGTATATATAGTTCAGGAGAATGGCTTACACACGATTTTAATATTATTGATACAGGAGGGATCGACCTCGGGGATGAACCGTTCCTTGAGCAAATCCGCCAGCAGGCCGAGATTGCCATTGATGAAGCGGACGTGATCATCTTCATGACGAATGGGCGTGAAGGCGTTACGGCTGCGGATGAAGAAGTGGCGAAGATTTTATACAAATCCAAAAAGCCTGTCGTGCTTGCTGTCAATAAAGTGGATAATCCCGAGATGAGAGACCAAATCTTTGATTTCTATTCCCTTGGCTTCGGGGAGCCGTTCCCGATTTCAGGAACGCACGGTTTAGGAATCGGAGACCTCCTGGATGAGGCAGCAAAGTATTTCCCTAAAGGCGGCGGACAGGAGTATGATGAAGGTATCATCAAGTTTTCCTTGATCGGACGCCCGAACGTAGGGAAATCCTCGCTTGTCAACGCTTTGTTGGGCGAAGACCGTGTAATCGTCAGTGATATTGAAGGCACGACACGGGATGCAATCGATTCCCCGTATAAATTCAACGGCAAAGAGTATGTCATTATCGATACTGCCGGAATGCGCAAAAAAGGGAAAGTATATGAGAGCACAGAGAAATACAGCGTTCTGCGCGCACTTAGGGCCATTGAACGTTCCGACGTTGTCCTTGTCGTCCTGAACGCAGAAGAAGGCATTCGCGAACAGGATAAAAAAATCGCAGGCTATGCCCATGAAGCCGGACGGGCAGTCATCATTGTCGTCAACAAATGGGATGCCGTCGAAAAAGATGAGAAGACGATGAAGGAATTCGAGCAAAACATCCGGGAACACTTCCTGTTCCTTGACTATGCACCGATTGTGTTCTTATCGGCAAAAACGAAGAAACGGATCCATACAGTGATTCCGATGATAGAAAAAGCGAGCGAAAGCCATGCGATGAGGGTTCAGACAAATATCCTGAATGAGGTTGTTATGGATGCAGTCGCTATGAATCCGACACCGACCCATAAAGGACAAAGGCTGAAGATTTTCTATACGACGCAGGTTGCCATCAAGCCGCCTACTTTCGTTGTATTTGTAAATGACCCTGAATTGATGCACTTCTCTTATTCAAGGTTCATAGAAAACAGAATCAGAGACGCCTTTGATTTCGAGGGGACTCCGATCAAGATTTTCGCAAGAAAAAGAAAATAAAAAGGTCGTGATGAACATGGAAAAACAGAAAAAGGTTACAGTAGCTGGTGCTGGTAGCTGGGGAACCGCTCTTGCCATGGTTCTTGCTGACAATGGTCATGATGTTAGGATTTGGGGAAATAAAGAAGAGCAGATCGATGAAATCAACGGGCAGCATATGAACAGTTTTTACCTTCCTGAGATCAAGCTACCTGAAGCCATCCGTGGATATATGTCCTTAGAGGATTCGCTTGAAGGCGTCGATACGGTCATTTTGGCTGTCCCGACAAAAGCCATCAGGGAGGTTGTGAAGAAGCTGAACGGCGCTTCTAAGCAGCCGATCACCGTTGTGCATGTGAGCAAAGGGATCGAGCCTGATACGCTGATGAGAATCTCGGAATTGATTGAACAGGAAGCCGATGAAAGCGTCATTAAGGATGTTGTCGTTCTTTCAGGCCCTAGCCATGCTGAGGAAGTGAGCCTGCGCCATCCGACGACAGTAACGGTATCATCGAAGAATATGGAAGCTGCAGAGCATATCCAGGACTTGTTCATCAACAAGAATTTCCGGGTCTATACGAATCCGGATATTGTCGGGGTAGAGATCGGTGCAGCCCTTAAGAATATCATTGCGCTGGCAGCCGGCATTACGGACGGACTCGGCTATGGGGATAATGCAAAGGCCGCGCTGATGACCAGAGGGCTTGCCGAAATAGCGAGGCTCGGCGTCGTTATGGGTGCGAATCCGTTGACATTTGCCGGATTGACCGGTGTCGGCGACTTGATCGTGACATGCACAAGCGTTCATTCACGCAACTGGCGTGCAGGCAATATGCTTGGCCAGGGGCAGAAGCTTGAAGATGTACTGAATAATATGGGCATGGTCGTCGAAGGTGTCAGGACGACGAAAGCCGCATACCAATTGGCAGAGAAATATAACGTGAAAATGCCGATAACGAAAGCCCTTCATGGTGTCCTGTTTGAAGGTGTCGGTGTGAGGGAAGCTGTTGATGCCCTCATGTCAAGGGACCGGAAGTCTGAAGTGGACGACCTTATGAACATCCTTTCCTGATCCGCTTACGCGGTTTAGCGAAACAACCGGGCGCTTTTGGAGAAAAAGTTGCATAAATCACAATAAAATAGGCTAAAGGTGATGCATGCCAGACGTATTTGCATACAATGCAAATGTACAATAGATGACGCATCTGCCTGTGATGGGTAATTTAGTCAGAAAAGAAGCGAGCTTACAGCTTGCTTCTTTTTTTAGGCCTTGTGACAATTTAGAGATGTTTTCTTGCTGGTTGCCGTTTTCGGAGCGAAGGGGAGGTCCCTGGCCCCTCGGGAAATAAACAACAGCGTTCAACAGAGCCTTTATATACAAAAAGCTGAGTAATGAAAACAACCATGAAGAAGTTGAGGCAAATTTCTATCTTTTTTAACAAACATATAAGGAATTGCCGCGAATCTTGTCTGTTATTATTTTTATTATGGAAAGTTTGTACTATAATGGAAAAGTATATGAAGAAATGCAGATGCCTTATGTCCATTAAATAATGGATGGATGCGTTTGCCGACAGCCGAAAATGGCTTGGCCGCTGGACAAAACATATTCATTAGAATCAGGGGAGTGAAGGGGAATGACACCAGCATTACAGAAAATGTGGATTTCGTTTATTGCCATGTTCTTTATGACAGTATCCATTTTCAGCATTTATTTCAGCCGATACAAGCTGAAGGGGAAAATAATGAAAGCACTTACGGCCGGATTGGCTTATATACTGATGATTGCAGCAGGATTGATTATCTTTTTTGTTGTTTTCAGCGGACCGACTCGATAATACAATGGGGAAAGTGAAATGAAGAAAAAAACATTGCGATTTGGCTTGCTTGCGGGCATCATCCTCTTGTTGACAGGCTGCATGTACCCGGCGAGCGAGAAACAGGAAAACAAGATTCCGTATGAAGATCAAATAAATAGTGTGCAAAATGCGGTGGATGCTTTCAGGGAAGAACAGGGAGGCTTGCTTCCGATCAAAAACCAGGATGAAACCGTACCGATATACCAGAAGTACCCGATCGACTTCAAGAAACTGACGAAGCATTTATCTGAACCTCCGGGAAATGCGTACGAGAGCGGAGGGGTTTTTCAATACGTATTGATAAATGCTGAAACGGATCCGACAGTCCGTGTTTTTGACCTCCGTGTGGCAGATGTTCTGCAGGAATACCAGCTTAGGCTTCAAATGTATCTGGATAACAATGAGTACTTGCCTTTTAAGGAGCAATTGTCCACTTATGTATTCACACTCGACCATGAAAAGCTGGGCTATGATGAAGTGCCGGTTATCAAGAGCCCATATACGGAAGCTGAACTGCATATTGTCGTCAACTCGGATTACGGGGTTTTCGTCGATTATACACCCGATCTTGTAAAGGCTTTGGAAGAGAAGGACCATGGGTTTACCCAGGGGGATGACATAAGAAGCATCCTTACTGAAGATTCGTTGATCGTTCCTGCTTATTCGCTGCCTTATACCATTGATGAAAACAACAACCCAATTTTTCTTTCGAAATAGGAATAACCCTTCTTCTGCAAAATATATTGTAGGAGAAGGGTTATTTTTTTATCCTTTGCATTCTACTAAAAACCTACATTAGCATTGCACCTATATCCAGGCTGCACCGTGAAATTTTACCGCAGGCAGCAGCCGTTTCGAATAGGGAAGTAAATGCTGACACGATAGAAAAAATCACTTTCGGCGGTCATTCCGGAAGGCATGGGAATAGGGGTGATGGGGTCTCGGATATCCTGGAAAAGCAGTCGGCACTGAATA
>CAKQBC010000078.1 GCA_934215995.1 uncultured Bacillus sp.
CTTCTGAATAGCCCGTCACCTTTTTCTCGACTGTCGAGAAACCGTCAATGATTGTATTGTCTTTCGGCTCATCCCCGTCAGCAAGGACTGTTTCCAGCTCGGCCCATTTCAGGTCATCTCTCATGACTTTGTACTGGATTGACCTTAACTCTTCCTGAATTTCGCCCGATTGGGCATACAATTGCTTCAGTCGTTCATATTCCTTTTCAGTCAAAGGTTCCTTTTCCAGGTCCCTTACAGCAGATAAGTGTGAGAAATTCCCGATATCGGAAAGGAATTCTTCCGTTTTCGTCAATTCCATCGTCGAGAGCGGCAGCATGCCCACCAAGTGCTGTGCTTCATATGCCATCCTCCACACATCGGATAAAGCCGGAGATAGCGATTTCCTGGAGTTCATCGCCAGCGTTGTCCCGATTTTGTCATTCAGTACATCCATCTGGTAAGAAAGATCATGGAACGACCTTTGGTAATTATTCTCTGCCGCTGTCAGAAGGGCCTCGTTTTTCTGGTGTTCCTGATAGCCATAATAGGCCGTTCCCGCCAATCCGGCCGCAAGCACACCTATAATGATGAATTCTTTCTTCATACGTGCTCCTCCTTTCTATTCACAGAAAATATGTTTGCCGATTTTTTTGATTTGGGGCCTTGACCAGATCCATTCGCTTGTTGCCGTTTCAGGATTGAAATAATACATGGCATTCTCAGAAGGATCCATGCCATTGATTGCATCGATTACTGCATTGCGGGATTCCTCATCAGGCTCAAGGTAAATTTGCCCATCTGCCACCGCAGTGAAAGCGAGCGGCTCAAAGATAATGCCCGAAACAGTATTCGGGAAGGAAGGGCTTTCGAGCCTATTAAGGATGACAGCCGCCACTGCCACCTTGCCTTCATATGGCTCCCCTCTCGCTTCACCATGCACTGCCTGCGCAAGAAGCTGGACATCATTCTCCGAAAACCCGGCAGGTGTACTCGTTTTTTTCTGGGCGGTTGTTGTGGTTTTTTTCGCATTGCCAGACTTTTTGGCCGTCTGCTGTGTCTGGTTATTGACCTTTACCTGCTTTTCAATCGGTACATTCCCGTAATACGTGAACGTGTTGCCCTTATTGATTTGCTCATGCACCCATTGTTTATTGAAATTCGATGCTTTGACCAATTTGTTTTTTGTCGACTCCCCGGCAAGCCCGTCTATCGGCAAGCCGAATTCTTTTTGGAAGTTTCTTAGCGCCCAATAAGTGCCCCAGCCAAAGACCCCATCGATTTTCCCATTATAGTAAGCAATATTTTGGAGTCTTGCCTGCAGTTCAACTACATCATCGCCGACTGCCCCTTTTTGGATCACTTGATTGCTGAAGGCATTTGCCTGTCCGGGATCAGCCGTAAGCAACAGCAAAGCCGACAATCCCCCGAATACAATACTTTTCCACAATTTGCTTTTCACGCACTGCACACTCCTAACTTAAATATGGAAGTAGGCATATTGTTTTTCCATATGGAGCTTTTTATTCTTTTTCTGCACAAAAAAAACTATTCACCTGTTCCTTGCGGTGAATAGTTCAGCCGGACCTTCCGGAGGCGTGGATATCTGAAAGCGTCCTTGCTTTCTTGACTTTCCAGATGCCTAGGCACCAAAGAAAAATCATGAATGGCCCAATAAAGTAAATCCAATGTGTCTCCCTATCAAGAATATAGTCATACATGCCGTGGAGCAGGATCGGCAGGATGAGCGCCAAAAGCAAATACCATTTCCCATTCCCTGTGCCGAATTTACTTTTGCCATAATAGTATCCCATCACAATCCCAAACAGGCAGTGACTGGACACCGGAAGCAACGCTCTCCCGAAGGCAAACTCCACTCCGTTGGCAAACAGGTAGAAAATATTCTCAGCGGACGCAAAACCCAGCGATACAGCCGAAGCGTATACGATGCCATCATACGGCTCGTCAAACGACATATGGGAATATATCATGAAATACATGATGAACCATTTAAAGAATTCTTCCAAAAACCCTGTCATCAAAAACGATGTCAGCAAATCGCTGGACGTAATCTGTTCAGCTTGCCACACATATTGCATGAACATGATCGGGAACACAAGAATTGCCCCGAACAGAAAAGCCCTGAATACGACAGCGAAAGGTTCAATCCCATAGTGATCCTTAATATATAGATAGCTCAATAGCGCAAGCCCTGGAGCTATGCCCGCTGTTAAGATGACCAGCACGGAACTCTCTCCCTTTCTTATCCTTCTGTAATTCCTACCATCGTACCATGTTTCAGCGATTCTTGCATCGGCTGCAGGCCCCGCCGGCCGATTTATGATGCATCCTTTTTTCCTCTGCAGGTACAGCCAAGAAATCATAAAAAAAGTGAACAGCAAGTGTTTTCACTTAGTGTTCACTTTTTTTATCAATATGAGAAATCGGCTTGTGAAACCTCCGGCTTGGATGCCAGCAATACTGCCAGTTTGATTCGGGCTTTCTTGCTGTCATAGTCTTCACCGAGGATGACCCCGCGCATCATCAGGTCATGGGCACTTCCTTCATAGCCATAAGAAGGATATACTTTCCCTTCCTCTGCGCTTGTTGTCATAATGATGGCAACTTGTCCATCCAAAGCTTTTTGGATCGATTGCATCATCCAGGGAGTCACTTGCCCGCGGCCGACGCCTTCCAGCACAATCCCTTTTGCACCTGCTGCCACCGCTGCATCGATGAATACGCCATCTTGTCCGGTATGGCATTTTATTATATCCACCCGATTAAGGCTTCTGTTGATTTCATAGCTTTCTTTCCGGATTGGCTTCTGATAGATGCTGACCAGGTCATTATCGATGATGCCCAAGTAGCCGTACCCGAATGATTCAAACCCTTGTACATTGGAAGCATGCACTTTCTTCACATACTTGGCCGAATAAATCCGCTCATTGAAGACAACCACTACACCAACGTTATGCAGCTGTTCACTGGATGCAGTATAAATCGAATTCTTCAGGTTAGAGAACACATCTGTTCCCACGTCCTGAGGGGATCGCTGTGAACCGGTCACAACGATCGGCCGGTGGTCATTGATGGTTAGGTCCAGAAAATAGGCTGTTTCCTCCAGGCTGTCCGTCCCATGGGTGACAACAATCCCATTCACCGTTTCATCCTTCAGTTCCTCTTCAATCGCTTCCCTGATCAGGTTCATGGCATCAAAGTTAATATGCATAGAAGGAAGCTGCATAATATCAATAATTTTTATATCGTATCCTTCCGGCAGGTCGCATAACGCAGCAAGATCTTCCCCGCTGATGGCCCCCGAGGCCAAAAGTCCGGCAGAGATTTCCTTGCTCGCTATCGTTCCCCCGGTTGTGATCAGAGTGATTTTTTTTGTCATTTATTCTACACCTCAATACCCATAATACTATTACTCATGGGTATTTGCCTACTCCCTCTTTTGGCTGGATGCGCATTACCGGAAGGGCCCGGTTATTGTTTGCGCCCCTTCAGGCAGGCCGCAATCAGCCCTCCGTGGAACTTTCCATTTTCGATAAAAATTTCATTGGCATTGTTGCCCGCAGCTATGACGCCCGCAATGAAAAGCCCCTTTATATTGGTTTCCATCGTGTCCGGGTCATAAGCAGGCCGGCCGGTTTCCAGATCGATTTCCACACCCATGGAACTGAGGAATGAATGGTCCGGATGATAGCCGATCATGGCGAATACGAAATCTGCCTTTGCTTCTTTCTTCTCTTTTTTATTGACCATGTATTCAATGCTCTTCTCATTGATCCGCAGGACATCCGCATTGAATTCCATCAGGATGGTCCCTTTACGCACCAATGAATCGAACTCAGGAAGAATCCACGGCTTGATGCTCGGGGAATATACATCGCCCCTATAAAGGACAGTGACACGCGCACCCGCTTTCACAAGTTCCAAGGCAGCATCAACGCTTGAATTTTTCCCGCCGATGACAGTCACATCACAATCAAAGTAAGGATGGGCTTCTTTAAAATAGTGGAACACATGCGGCCGCTCTTCACCCGGTACCCCGAGCAGGTTCGGCTGGTCATAATAGCCTGTTGCAGCCACAACGACGGATGATGCGTAACGGCCCTTTTCTGTCTGCACCAGAAACAGCCCATCCCCGTTTTTCTCTACTTTTTCAACCTTCTCAAAAGGGTTGATCCGTATGCCCTTCCTTTTGACCACTTCCCTGTAATATGCCAAAGCCTGGTTCCTTACAGGTTTTCTGTTTTCTGTTATAAAAGCGACATCCCCGATTTCCAGCTTATCGCTACTGCTGAAAAACGTTTGGTGCGTAGGATAATTGTACAAGGAATTCACAACGTTTCCCTTCTCGATCACAAGGACATCCATCCCTTGCTCCTGCAGGGCGATTGCAGCCGCAAGCCCGCATGGGCCGCCTCCGATGATAATCGCTTCCTCTCTGTTCATCATTCCCCACTCCTGTCCAATTGCTGAATTAAGAAAACTCCTACCATGAAAGATAGAAGTTTTCAGTAGTATTGTTATAAAAAACGGGTTGTTCTATTCTGCTTTAGATCCAGCCTCTGAATCGGGAGGCTTCCGCCATCTTCCTAACGCCCACCATATAGGCAGCAAGCCGCATATCGACTTTTCTGGACTCAGAAAGCGCATAGATTGATGCAAACGCCTTTACGAGGATCGCTTCCAGCTTTTCTTCCACTTCCTGCTCCGTCCAATAATAGCCCTGGTTGTTCTGCACCCATTCGAAATAGGAGACTGTCACACCGCCCGAGGAAGCCAGCACATCGGGAACAAGCAAAATGCCCCTGTCGGTCAGTATTTGCGTACCTTCTATCGTTGTCGGTCCATTGGCCGCTTCCACAACGATTTTTGCTTTTATTTTATGGGCATTTTCCTCTGTAATCTGGTTTTCGATTGCAGCCGGAACAAGGATATCGCAATCGAGTTCAAGCAGCTCCTTATTAGTGATTGTATTATTGAACAGATTAGTCACTGTCCCGAAGCTGTCCCTCCGGTCAAGCAAATAATCGATGTCCAGTCCGTCCGGATCATAGAGACCGCCGTAGGCATCCGAAATGCCGACCACTTTTGCCCCGGCGCCATGCATGAATTTCGCCAGGAAGCTTCCGGCGTTGCCGAAGCCCTGTACAACCACCCTTGCTCCCTTCAATTCAATGCCGCGTTTTTTGGCCGCTTCCCTAATGCAGATCGTCACACCTTTTGCAGTGGCCGTTTCCCTGCCATGGGAACCTCCGAGAACCAGCGGTTTCCCGGTAATGAAGCCAGGGGAATTAAATTCGTCCATTCGGCTGTATTCATCCATCATCCAAGCCATAATCTGCGAATTAGTGAATACATCAGGTGCGGGAATATCTTTCGTAGGCCCCACAATTTGGCTGATGGCCCTTACATATCCCCTGCTCAGCCTCTCTAATTCACCGAACGACATCGTACGGGGATCACAAACAATCCCGCCTTTTCCTCCCCCGTATGGAAGGTCGACAATGCCGCACTTCAGGCTCATCCAAATCGACAGCGCCTTCACTTCCCTTTCTGTAACATTCGGGTGAAAGCGGATTCCGCCTTTGGTCGGACCCACGGAATCATTATGCTGCGCTCTATATCCAGTAAATATTTTCGTACTGCCATCATCCATTTTCACGGGTATTTTAACAGTCAGTAACCGGAGAGGCTCCTTTAATAGCTCATATACTTCTTCCGGATATCCCAATTTCTCCAAAGCCTTATGAATGACTGTCTGTGTCGAAAGCAACACATCATTCACCTTCGAATTATTGTGTTCAACATTTTTTTCAGTAGCCACACCAGGACCTCCTAAACTATCTATCAATTAGAGAATAGTAGAATTATTCTTACCTTAAGTATAACACCTTCATAAGTTTTAATTAAATAATATATAAAACATTCAGAAACGACGTTCTTTTCTTTCTTTTCCTTATCCAGGCTTAATGTAAACCCCATATTCCAACCGCTTCCCTATCTGGACCGGAATGCGCTCAAGGCAAAAGAAAAGAGAAAACAAAACCGTTTTCTCCAAATGACAATCAGAATATTTCATTCATTGCTTCAATCGCATTCCCCTTCAGAATCAGCTTCCCATAATTTTCAATGAATACTGGGGAATAAGAAGATAAAGAACCGTATTCTTGTATTATAGGAATATAATGATTATAGGCTTCTATCGCAACATTCTTGAAATGCATGCAATACAACCCGTCTATATGATAGAGGCTGCTCTTTGCTTCATTCGCCATCTTTCCGATCACCCTGCACATCTGCACAACATCCTCTATGTCTGCGAATGTGTAGACCGCACTGCGCTTTGCTTCGTCAGGCATGCAGCCTTCACTATAAAAAACATCTTCATCATCTTCACAAAACGGATAATCCTCATCTTTGGAAACAATCATGATCAATCCCTGTTCCTGCTGCAATGAATAGATTTCCACAGCAATCGAACCCGCCAACATGAAACCGAACTCCCTGCATGCTTCATTAACGATTTCCTGGACAATATCATGCACTTTTTCGCAGTCAACCTTCAGATCCTCAGCAGTTATGCCCTTCTCAAGCAATTCATCCAGGGTCAAATAGATTTTCAGTTTTTCATCATTCCATTTCATCAGTTTCACCCGAATGGCCCCCTACATTTATAAACACTTTCCTTTATCATATGAATGTGTTTAGTCTCTGTGCAAGGCAGCATGAAAAACCATCCTTTCCCTTGAAGTGGCCGGCAGGGGCATACATTTCGAACAGCCGCTCAAGGAACAGAACACTACGATTCAAACGACCCAAATAGGAATCGGCCCCGCAAACGTCAGTCAGCCTCTCCATTGGAAAGATGAAGAATATGGGTTTCCGGTTTGGCACCCAGCCTGAAAGGAATAAGACTGGTCCCATGTCCGTTGCTGACGAGCACTTTCACATTTTCTTTCACTGTCAGCCCGCCCAATTTATATTTGCCGATGCCGAATAGGCGGATTTGCCCCCCATGTGTATGCCCGCTCAGAAAAAGGGATATATTATGTTCCTTTTCCACTCTGCGGATCATGCTTGGACAATGGCTGACAAGGATTTTGAATGCAGCATCCCCTCCATCAGCCAAGGCCAAATCGAGCCTCGCCCTGCCGCCATCATTGTAATCCACCCCAAGTATCGCCAGTTTATCGCCGGTTTGCGATTCGAATATAGCTGCGGTATTATCAAGGATCTTCACGCCAAGCCCCAGAAGGGTTGCATCCAACAGATGATAATCCAGCTCGTAATCATTGTTTCCCCAGACGAAATAGACAGGGCCTATCTCTTGAAGCATCCGAATATTGTCTTCAATCCGGGACATCGAAACCCCAGCCTCCGCTAAATCTCCCCCGATAATGACCAATTCCGCTTTCCCTGCCACCTTGTCGATCAGGTTGCGGCTGATTTTCCGTTTATGGATATCCGAGATGAAATAAACCGACACTCTTCCAAAGCTTGGCGGAAAAGCTTCGAAACTCAAATCGTGTTCCAGAACTCGATCGGATTCAGCCAATCTATGCATATAAATCATCAGGATAATAAGAAAAAGAAAAAGGCCCAAAAGTACATAAACCATAAAAGCTCCCTCAAGTTTTTATTGAAATAATATCATAATTTTCCACAAAAACATATTTTCTGCCTATTGATTCCATGCAAAAAGCCCTTTTCTTAATGAAAAGGGCTAAGGGGACATATAGTTTCATAGAATCACTGCAAGATAAAAGGAGAATCAGCCTATGGTTGAACCAAGAAGCCTTAATATGGAACCGATGGCCGGGATCAGTCTTCTGTAATGCTCAGAATCCTAAAGCCTGTCGCTTCCATCTTTTTCGTGAATTTATCGAGATTGGAAGTAGGTTCGATTTTCATGACCATCCTTCTGACCAATTCATCTGTTTCATCGAATGTCACGAAAGAGATGACATGTTCATGATATTGGTGTGCTATTTCGGATAGCTTGGCTAAACGGCCTTCTGTTTCCACAGATGTAAAGGCAATTCTAATTCCTTTCTTTTGCATGCCGAAGGCGCTCTGGAATTGCTCGAGCACATCAAAACGTGTGACTATGCCGAGGAACTCTCCCTTTTGGCCGAGAACAGCTAGGAGCGGGAAATCCTTCAGCTTCAGGAGAAGCTTTTCGAAAATCTCTTCCCCGTGAAGGACATCGTCCTGATGAGTAAGGATATCCCTGGCTTTTGTTGCCCTGATGTACGTATCTTTGTCTCCGCCATTAGTGAAATGCGTTTCATAGATTCTGTTTTTAGTAACGATTCCGATATACCTGTCCCCTTCTAATACAGGCATGCCTTCAATTCCATGCAGTTCGAATTTATTGAGTACTTCCTCCAAAGATTCATCCGGACCGGCCGTATGGCAGTCATGCTTTTCAATCATGATACTTTTTACGAACATGGCCAACACTCTCCTTTACATTAATCGCTGCTTATTTATTTTCATGATAAAGGTTGATATCGTATGTTTCTTTCATGACCTGAAAAATCTTATGCCTCTCTCTCCAGGCGTTTTCATGCTTCCATAAATCCTTGCTCCTATCCACAATCTCGCATCTTAACGCATGGTATTCTTTTTCTGCTTTATCCGTTTTCTTTTTTAAGATAAGCATGTACCCATATGCCCCGATTACAGCCAAACAATAAAAGAGCGACTGCGAGTGCCCGAAGAAGCTTGTGACCATATCCAAAAATGAATAAGAATATGGTTTCACAAAGAAATAATAGAGATAGCCCACAAGCAAAAAGCCCAAGGTGATGGACACGATAGTTGTCCATAAATGCTTCTTCTTTAAGTAATCATACTTTTTCTTCCGATCCACCACATTCTGCAGCATTTTCTTAGTGGCCTGATCGGTCAGGTTTTCATCCAGATTCACTATGGTCTGATCCATATTTCGTTCACCCCTCATAGGATAAGTCTATGAAAGGCGCAAAATAATCAGAACATGCTATTG
>CAKQBC010000079.1 GCA_934215995.1 uncultured Bacillus sp.
ATAATAGCCCTGCTCCTGTCGCTATAATCAGTAAATAAACAACTCTTAAGATCATATGTGTAAGTTTGTACTGCTTTTCATTATTTTTCTTCAGTAATACGGTTGCCACAATAAACAGGATGACGGCCAGTACCCATGAAGTGATATGCATATGAGTCATCTTAAACCCCTCCTTCTCCATTTTCGACATTATCATACCATAGGGGAATCTTTTAATATATTAATCCGCTCGCCTATCCAACAAAATTCTGCCAAATTTGTCTAAATACTGTAACATTTATTCCATCATTCAATCGTGTTCCGCAAAGTGCCGATTCCTTCAATTTCTATCTCTATTATATCGCCTCTTTTAAGGAATTTCGGTGGATTAAACCCCTTGCCTACACCAGCTGGCGTTCCTGTTGCGATAATATCACCGGGTTCAAGCGTCATTCCTTTCGAAAGGACTTCAATCATTTCGGGAATCTTGAATATGAATTGGCCCGTATGGCCGTTTTGCCTGATTTCCCCGTTAACCTTTGTAACAATCTTCAGGTTTTCAGGGTCCGGCAATGAGGATTTATGGACAATATAAGGGCCCATCGGACAGGATCCATCCAAGCTTTTACCGAGCAGGAACTGTTTATGCCTTGCCTGCAGGTCCCTTGCCGTCACATCGTTCAGGACCGTATAGCCGAATATGTAGTTAAAGGCCTCTTCTTTCGGGATGGCCCTTCCTTTTTTGCCGATGATGATCGCCAATTCCCCTTCATAATCGAGCTGCCCGGTCACTTCCTCATGCAGCGGGACAGGCTGTTCATGCCCGGTCACAGACGTAGGGGCTTTCGAGAACAGCATAATATGTTCCGGAATATCATCCTTGCTCCCCATTTCAATCGCATGCTCGGCATAATTTTTCCCTACACAAAAAATATTTTTGGCCGGACGCGGAATCGGGGCCAGCCACTTTACATCCGATGCCAAGATCCATTCCTCCGGATAGGCAGCTGTTTGTTCCATATCCCTAAGGGCATCAAACACAGTTTCTCCTTCAGCAATGATTTCCTGGATACCCTTCTGCAGGCATTCCAATTCAGGATAAGCAGTTGCGGCAATTTCCTTGATCGGCAGCAGCCTCTCCCCATCTGCATGGACGATTGCCGCCATTTGTTCCCCGTTTCTATCTACCGTAGCCAATTTCATCCTTTTCTTCCTCCTTTTTGGAACACCGGTTTAACTCCGTAAGTCCCCCATCTCCAAATGTATTCTGCAGGCCCATATCTGAATCTCTCAAGCCACCATTTGCTGCCGGCCACTTGGCCCGCATAAATAATCATCACCAAACAAAAACCTGCTGTGTACGAAACCTGTCCATATAGACCCAACCCATACGAGTAAAATAGACTTGTCGCCAATAACGACTGGAACAGATAATTACTCATCGACAATCTGCCTGGATAAGAAAGAGCGATGAGTATCTTGCCGGCAGTTTCTGTTTTACCCAAAATAACAATCGCCGTAATGTAGAAGAGTGTCATCAGCGGACCACCGAACTGATCCTGAACCAATAGAATCGTATATGGATAATCCTTAAATAAAGGCATATACGGTCCAAGCTTCAGGAAAAGCCCGATAGCAAGGGAGCTTAATGCTATTGCAGCCAGCAGGCCTCTCTTACCGACGGCATTCTCCAGCCAATTCTTTTTGGCGCAAGCCGCACCGGCCATCATCATAGGAACGATTGTAACTAGCTGAAGCCCCATCCCGAATGGTCCGTTGACACTGTACCAGTCTGTAAAGCGCCGGATGAACAATTCGCTGTACGTGCCATTCTGATAAGCATTAATCGAAAGCCTCACAGCTTCCGGATCATACAAAAAGCCGATTGCCGCCCGCTGGTCAATCATAAGGCTCGACAAGACCAGCAGGCCATTGATGAATACATATGTAACTACCCCTGCTATGAACAATGTACCTGCCTTCCGTTTTAAGAAAAGCATCAAAACCAGCCCGCATAGAGCATATGTCACCAAAATATCCCCATGCCAAACAAAGAAAGCGTGCAGCACACCAAAACCGAGCAGGACCAAAAGCCTTTTTGAGTAGTAAAAAGGGAAGGACATACCTTTTTCCTGCAGGCTTTCCCTCATCAGGACCGCCCCATATCCGAATAAAAAAGCAAAAAGCGGATAAAAGCTTCCCTGGAAGAAAACATCAACAAATACGGATAATGCCCGATCTATCCCATTCCCCCAGTATTCCAAGGGATCCAGGTAAAGCCCAGGAGCGAAAAAGGTTGGCATATTCACAAAGAAAATGCCCAGTAACGCGAATCCCCTCAACATATCAATGATAGCTATTCTTTTTTTGCCTTCTGTAACCTGGATAGGCCCATTCATGCCATTTCCCCTTTCCGGGGGCTTAAGGGCTGCCCCATTGTTTCTCTACGGACAATTATAGCGGCGGAAAACTGTACCATAAAGGGAAACGCCTTTCCTTCACTCTGCTCGATTGTCGGGCAATGGCTTGAGACAGTTATCCGCTGCTTTCTACCTTGGCTGAGATGGCCTCTCCGTCCGGTTTGTATTCCTGGCATGAGAATCCTGCAGCCGGATAAAGAAAAAGCCGGAAACATCAAGTGATTTTGATGTTTCCGGCCATTTATCCTCAGTTTACAAAACGGCCTGTTTTCCCATTTCGTTCCCAATAATCATTTCGCAGCTGTACTTTCTGTATCTTGCCTGATGCGGTTTTCGGCAACTCATCCACAAAAGTAACCCCGGTGATCGCTTTGAAATGAGCTAATGATCCCCTTGAAAAAGCGATCAGTTCCGCTTCTGTTATAGAATGGCCCTGCCTTACGACTATGTAGGCATGAGGTGTCTCCCCCCATTTTTCATGGGGAACGGCAATTACCGCAGCCTCAAGTACTGCGGGATGGTCATAGAGATTCCCTTCGACCTCTATAGAAGAAATGTTTTCCCCTCCGGAAATGATCACATCTTTCATGCGGTCAACAATATCGATATTTCCATATTGATCAACGGTGCCCATATCTCCGGTATGAAGCCAGCCATTGCGGATGGCTGCCATCGTCGCTTCTTCGTTTTTCCAATAGCCTTTCATCACGCCGTGGCCCCTTACTACAACTTCGCCTATCTCTTTTCCGTCGTTCGCTATTTCTTCCCCATGTCCATTGATGGCACGGACAGCGCTTCCGGTCATCGGATGGCCTGCCTTCGCTTTCATCTTGTAAATTTCTTCTCTCGGAAGATCCGCCAAATGGGACCGGATGGTTGAAACAAGGCTCAAAGGAGACGATTCCGTCATCCCATAGACCTGTATGAACGTCCATTTGAGCTCTTCTTCGACTTTAGCTACAAACGCAGGCGGAGGCGCTGAGCCTGCCAAAACAACCCGAACGTCCGCTTTTGTCTCAGGCGCTTCTTTTTCATGGTACTGCAAAATGGAATTCAGGACAGTCGGGGCCATATGCATGACTGTCACTCCATGCTCAGCAATCTTTCCGAATATCGCTTCAGGCAGCGCTTTTCTCAGCAGCACCTGTGTTGCTCCATTGGAGGTGTAATAAAAAGGCGCTCCCCATCCATTCACATGGAACATAGGGAGGATATGTAAATAAACATCATGGTCATGGACACGCAAATGATGCTGCGCGCTTAGCGCATGCAAATAATT
The DNA here is from genome assembly GCA_934215995.1 of uncultured Bacillus sp. GTDB lineage: Bacteria > Bacillota > Bacilli > Bacillales > DSM-1321 > Bacillus_AD. The sequence goes on from CAKQBC010000079.1 coordinate 3,679, forward strand.
ATTGCGGTGGGTCAGCATGACCCCTTTCGGATTTCCTGTTGTGCCGCTCGTATACAAAAGGGAGCATACATCGTCTTCATGGATATCCGGGCGGCAAAAAGGCATGTCAGGCTGGCTTTGCAGCCACTCATCATAGCCGATTTCTTCATTATCTTCCGCTTTATAATGGACAATGATCTTCTTCACTGTCTCGAGCTTATCTATGACAGGGGCGATTAATGGATACAGCTCCTGGTCGACAAGCAATACCTTGGATTCACTATGGTTCAGGATAAATAGATAATCATCCGGCTTCAGCCTTGTATTAAGCGGTACCATAATAGCCCCTGTTTGCGCCACACCATAAAACCCTTCAAGCATTTCCACTGTATTCGGCGCCAAATAAGCAACACGGTCACCTTTTTCGACTCCCGCCTCTTTCAGGCCGTTTGATAACCGATTGGCACGGCTGTTCAATTCCACATATGTAAAGCTTCTCTCATCGGCGAAAACAGCCTTTTTCTCTCCGTAGACCTTTACGGCCCTATCCATGAAATCTGTAATCAATAAAGGGACATTCATACACGCATTTCCTCCTCTTTTTTAAATATAGGGGAATTATTATTTTGAAAATTCAACTAATTTTACCATATCCTGTTCGATTATGGGAACCTTTAATGAACAGACCCGAACCTTGTCGGATAGCGCTTTCTTCGGTTTGCCGAAAGAATGGGAAGTAGGCATTTTAATCACACCCCGGCATTTTCGGCATAGTATGAGGAAAAAGAGGATGAATGGAGGTTGACCGGTGCCAGCCATTGTAGGAGCTATCCAAGTGATCAATGTCAGCGGAAGCGGCGTCTTCCATATCGGCGATGTTTATAAAATACTGCCCATATCAAATGTACGCACATATGCTGGGGCTGGGTCCTTCAACACAGGTGAAAGTGTCTCCGTGGCGAACAACAATAATAAAATCAATGCCTATAACAACGACAACCTTGACCAGCCGATTCAATTCAATCTTTAAGGAGGGATTCAAGTGGACTTCCACGTAAACCAAAGCATCCATATCCATTGCATAAAAATCACCAACATCAGCAACGCATCCATTTTCCAGATTGGAAGCGCAGGCATCATCAAATCCCTGAATACATTGGCCAACACCGGCAACTTCACCGAACCTGCACCTGAACTAGATACTGAGACTACGCTCGTCAAAACAATATAGGCAATCACCTAAAAACGCTTCGTGCATATACTGTGCATATCCAGTAAATGAAACGTGAGGTGTTTGCCGTGAGTGCCGATTTTTATGCGTATGCTGCAGAGATGAAGAAATATCTTGAGGCGCAGGCTGCGAGAATCCTTTCCCTTGAATCAGAGGTGCGGATGTTGAAGGCCCAAGCGACGGACCGTTCGGAGCAGCCTCCCATGAATGTGGAGAAAATAGAATATAAGTTTGACCAATTGAAGATTGAAAGGCTGGAGGGGACGCTCAATATCGGGGTCAATCCTGCTAATCTGAAAGAACTCGACGATCTCTTCGTCAATGGCACCCCATACAGCGCCCAGTTCAGCCAGCCGGCCCGGGAGGAATTGAAGAACCGCATTTCAACGCAGATCGCCGCCTTTATCAATGCTGAGCTGCCATCAATCATATCACACGCAGAAAAAGAAACAGGCAGAACCTTCAACAACCAATTCGACGGCTTCATTAAAGATGATTTGCTTAGGCAGCTTCCTGAACGCATTGATTTTTATCTGCAGAAGTACCCTTTCAATGACCAGCTTGAAAGGAAAGAAGAGTACACGGAAAGGCTGGTAGAACAAATTAAGACGGATGTCGAACAGGCTGTCCGGGCTTTTGTGCTGAACGCCCATAATGTTCAACAGAATGGAGGTATGTAACCATGGCTTATTATGTCACGAACGAAAACCTTTGCATAAACCTGATAGATGTCGCTGTTGTTTCAAGTTCCTCACTGCTCCAGTTTGGCGATACAAAAACAATCCAATTATTCTCTTTCTTCGATACACCGCCTGAATCATTGATTATCGGGCCTCTTGTACCTCTTGCATCGAAGGCTTAATGATGCTCGGAAGAACCGTTCATGTGAAGGATACGAAGGTCAATAACATAATCATCAATTCCGTCTTCCAGGTTGGCGACCTGAATTTCCTTGATTCCGTTTCAAACGCCCTTGCTGTCCAAGAGAAAGTCATTGCCTATACAGGCAATGAAGATGAAGATTTTTCCCGGTTCCGCATTTTTTCGATGCCGGCTTCGGTACCTGTCATCTTTGAGAACTTTCCAATATACAAAAATGACCTGATCCCTAAGCTTCAAGTGGGCTGCCATTATACGAATTCAGTTTCCAGTTCATCAGCCTTTGTGATTGGGAATATCGGCCATGTAAGAATGACTTCCAGGGTCCATCACATCCGCAAATTGACACAGATGGAACAAGAAGCTTACCAGTAACATACGGAAGGAGGGTAAAGCATGCCTGCAATTGTTGGGCCTGTACAAGTGGGAACCGTATCGGGAGGCTCCATTCAATTTGGCGATGCTTTCTTCTATTCCCCAAAATCTGCGACTAAAAGCGCAAGTGGGTCCGGCGGCCAAAACACCGGTGTGTTCATCATAACCAATAATGGATTGAGCGCCACCAACGTTGTCGATACGAACCTGATCGACCAGCCCATCACAGGGAATAACTGACTGAACTGCCCTTGTGTATTCCCCTCTCTTCATTGCTAAACAATTCACCTTATTAGAAGCGCAAAAAAAGGAGCGAAGATCGCTCCTTTTTTTATTCGTCCATTTCAAGCAGATGCCCGCCGTCATCGAAGAAATACAAATATTTATTTTGCAGTTTGATGCCAAGTATCTTTTCGATCGCTTTTGCGTACAATTCAATCTGTACTTTGTATCTGTCTGCCAATACCGGCTTGGCCTGTTCAAAGCCTCCAGGGAAACGGCCTTCGATCCGGTCCGTTTTATAATCGAGAAGCACATAGCCTTGCTCATCCTCAAACAGGCAGTCGATAACCCCCTGCACAAGAATATGCTCATCTTCTCCTTCCCAATCCTTATAGGCCTCCTTGGCCGGAATGACACTATTGAACGGAACCTCCCTCTGTATGCGCTCCGCATTCCTTAGTCGCTGCCCGATCTCGGTTTCGAAAAAGCGAAGAATGCCTTCGTTATTGATTGCTTCTATTTGTTCAGGCAGCAGGAACTCCCGTTGCACTAAATCCATTTTCAGCTGTTCCAGCGTTTCTTCCGTAATTGGGGAGCGGACATCCACATGCTGCATGACCAAGTGCATGATTGTCCCTTTTTCAGCTGCCGTAATGGCCTTCTGCTGCATAAACAACGGGCGGTCATGCAGGCTGCTCGGCCTGTCGATCAGCTGCAGCGAGTCATCCCTTTGGGTAAACTCCCGCTGCCGTTTAATTTCAGTGACCGATTGTTTGGACATATGGTTTACAGCTGCCCCATGGACATACGACCATTCCAGCTGGCTTCTGATTTTCTCCAGCGCCTCGACCGGCCCTTCCGGAATAGGCTGGGCATCCTTGACCAATTGCATGATGTCCTGATGAAGGATCTTCTCCTCTTCCTCCCTCCGCTTCAATTGGGAAGCGTCGACGCAGGCCACTTTCCAATTTGACGGGTGGGACGAAATATCCTCTGTGTGCGGGAAAGTACCAAACACCTGCCGGACATCGCGATGCCTTGCCAGTGCCGGCCCAATCCAATCATTGTAAGATTTGGCCTGCGCACGTACATAATCTTTCAATAGCCATTCCTTATGCGTTTCTGTCCTGCGCCACTTTCCGAAAGAGCTCTCCATATCCTTCAGTGTACCAATCAGGATCAGCTTCTCCTTGGCGCGTGTAAGGGCAACATACAGCACCCTCATTTCCTCCGCAATCAGCTCGAGATGCTTTTTCTTCTTAAAAGCTATCTGCGGCAAGGATGGATACGTGATGCGCAGTTCTGGATTCGTATACCTGCAGGCAAAACCGTATTCCTTATCAAGGAGATAGCTTTTCTTCAGGTCCATCATATTGAACTCCCTGGACAGGCCAGCGACCAGTACGACAGGGAACTCCAGTCCCTTACTTGAGTGGATGGTCATGATTCGCACGACATCTTCCTGCTCGCTTAATGCCCTTGCCGCTCCCAGGTCATTCCCCCTGTCCTGCATGCGTTCGATGAAGCGAAGAAAACGGAACAATCCCCTAAAGGAGCTCTCTTCATACTGTCTCGCACGGTCGAACAGCGCTCTCAGATTGGCTTGCCTTTGTTTCCCGCCCGGCATTCCGCCTGCGTAATCATAGAATTTCGTATCGCGGTACAGCTGCCAGATAAGCTCGGATAACGATCTTTGCTGGGCGAGCTCCCGCCATTCCTCAAGCTTCTCACAAAACTTTGCTGCTTTCTTATAGAAGGATGCGTTCTCCGCACTTTCTCCTTTTTCACAGAACCCCAAAAGGCTGCCGAAGAATGTATCAGCCGGCTGCGATATTTTTATCTGCGCAAGCTGTTCTTCATCCAGTCCCACAATCGGAGACCGTAAGACGGAGGCTAGCGGGATATCCTGCAGGGGATTATCGATAATCTTCAGAAGCGACATCATGATCGCAACCTCTGTGGCCTCGAAGTAACCGCTGGACAGGTTTGCATAAATCGGGATGCCCTGCTTTTTGAATTCCTCCATGATTTCAGGAGCCCACGTCATAGAACGCATAAGAATGACAATATCCCTGTAAGTGATAGCACGGGATATGCCTGTCTTCATGTCCGTTATTTGCCGCTTTTCCTTGATCATCTGCTTTATCGTATCAGCAAGCAAGCGGGATTCAAGCTGCGCTTTCTCAAGTTCTTCCTTCTCAAATGCGGCTTCTTCGTCAGATGGCTCTTCTTCCGCCTGCCCTTTCTGGTCTATATAATAGACTTCAATCGGAAAAGGCTCTTCTTCAGGATAAGGCGCTCCCTTCTTCAGTTCTGCGTCCTCGTCATACTCGATCTCCCCGACTGTTACGCCCATAATTTGCTTGAACAGAAAGTTGGTTCCGTCCAGCACTTCTTTCCGGCTCCGGAAATTTTTGTTCAAGTCGATGCGAAGCCCTCCATCTTTCCCATCATGCTTGAACCGTACATACTTCCCGAGGAACAGATTCGGTTCGGCGAGACGGAAACGGTAGATGGATTGCTTCACATCCCCTACCATAAACATATTTCCGTTCTCTTCATCGTCCTTGCTGACCATCTTCAAAATCGTTTCCTGGACAAGG
>CAKQBC010000080.1 GCA_934215995.1 uncultured Bacillus sp.
CAATCGGGTGCATGAAGATCCAACCTGATTTCGTCTCCATTCACCCTCAATCCGGTCAGCTGGTTATCCGGTGCCTCAATGATTTTTCCTCTATCCGCATCGATCACTATTTTTGATTTATTTTTGTCCAGGGCCTGAATGCGGCTGAATTGGAGATAAAGCTCCTCCGGCCGTACAAAATAACTGCTTTGCAAATACAGATGCCTATCTGTCCCTTTCCCGGATGCCAGTATGCCATTAGGAGGGGCTCCCCATACTTCCCCTTCGCCATCAACAAGCCGGATGTCATCAAAGGAATATAAATGCTTGCTGTTTTGTTCTTCATTGACCGAAATATGAACATCCGCACGCAAAGGGTAAAGTGTCACATCCTTGATGGTGATGGCCTGGCCGTGCACAAGAACCGTTTGATTGATATCATAGATTTCCTTTTTTGCGTTCTTATCCAACGCAAAGCTAAATGTAAATTCCTGATTATACAGAAGCAACGCCAGGTTATACTCACTGACCTTTGAAAAATCAATAAAAGTGAAATCCAGTGTCTGGCTCTGTTTTTCGCCTTTCTTCAAGTCTCGGAAGGAGCCTGCCGCTGAAAAAGCCCCGTCATCCAGAAGCGACTTTCCGGTTCCGTCTGTGAACCCCTTCAATTCAAAATGAGCCTCATCGATATTCCGGTCTGCTTCTACCGTATAAAACAGAACCATGCCGCTTTCATCCTTAATGGCGGCATCAATCGTAACCGTTATGCCATCCTTTTCTTCAGATATCCCGATTTCCTCCAAATAATCATTCTCAACAGCCGACTTGAAACTCTTGTCACCATTGATCATTTCGACAAACCCTTCCATCCCTGGCACTTTGGAGATATAGGCTGCAAATGCCGGCGATGCATTCACAAGATACACAAATCCGATCAGAAGGACCGCCGCTGTCATTCCGCTGTAAATCCACGGTTTCCATTTGCTTCGTTTCCCTATTTCCTGCCTGCCCTTCAGAAAACCTTTCATGATGGCAGCATCCAGTTCAGCGTTTGGCAAAACTAGACGGTCCAGCTCTTCCCTTGTCTCCTTAAGCCTTATTTCTTCTCTTTTCATCATGCCCTTCCACCCCCTTCTCTTCTTCGATATGTGCCCTCAGCTTCCTCATCGCTTTATGCAGCCGCGTCTTGATTGTCCCTTCCGGTTTTTTCAGCATAAAGGCAATGTCTTTCATCTTCATGTCATGAAAAAATTTCATGATGACCAGCTCTTTTCCCTGTTCATCCAGAACATCGAGGGCATCAAGGATTTCTATGTTCCGGAAATTATCCAGGCTCGGAATGGCTTCAAGCAGTTCAGGGTTCGCACCGAACCTTTTCCTCCTCTTCAATACATCATTGCAATAATTGATCATAATGCGGATCATCCATGTTTTCAGGTAATCGGGGTTCCGGACGGCAGATATCTTCGTATACACCCTGAATGTCACTTCCTGTACAGCTTCAATGGCTTCCTGCTCATTCCTGAGGTAGGTTAAAGCCGTTTTATATAAAGCTGCCTTGTGCAGCTGCATCAGCTCAAGGAATGCATCTTCATCCCCTCTAATGGCTTTTTCCGCCATTTCTTTGTCCATCGAATATCCATCCTTCCTAAAAGAACCTTTCCTATTAGACTTTATATATCGTCAAAAAGTTTTATATAATTTATAAAGAGGAATTCAACAGCATGTTTTTTTAATCAAATGGCTCTATTAAATGCTATTGTTGATTTTCGCTACGGTCGGACGCTTTCCGTGGAGCACACGCCAATCAAATAAAAAAGGGCTGAAAAACAGATCTGTTTTCCAGCCCTTTTTCAGCCTTCCATATAAAGAATTTCATATGTTCCGGCATCCACAGTGATTGTGTAGCCTAAGTCCAGGTTGGACCGCTTCATGAAATACATCGTATAGGCAAGGCCATCTTCCTCTCTGGCAACATTCGTTATGATGAAATGCTGGTCTTTGTTTTCCTGCAATTCATCAAGGACAGCAGCCACCATATCGGCTTCTTTCAGGCTCTCCTCGTCGGCCAGGACCAAAAGAAGGCTGGCCTTTTTTTTGGCCAGGAGTTTATCCTCCATCGTCCCTTTATAAAAAGCTTGGATTTTCATCCCCGGCTCCAAGTCGGATGTCTCGATGTGCTTCCCTGTCGAGTCTTGGATTTTCGTCTCCGGAGTGATGCTATAAATGTCATCCCCAACCAAAATTTGATTCTTACTGATGATCTGCGTCAGGAACCCCGGTGTTCCATGATTGACTTGTTCATCCCCGCAGCCTGTCATCAAAACCGTTATCAATATTAATGGAAAGAAGATTTTCAAATGGCCTGCACCTCTTTAACTGAAAGAACTCATTTTTTAAAGAAGAATTTTTTCCCCGCAGCTTCGAACAATCTCGGGCAGACAGCAAAGAAAACGGCCCCCGCATTCATCCAGCGGGGCAAGTTGATTTCCCTTCTGTTTGTTAGCATTGAAGAGACAACCTTTTCCGCCACCCGTTCAGGCCTCAGCATAAACCTGCCGACATTTTTCACATATTCTCCCGATACATCCGCAATATCAAAGAAATCCGTGGCAATCGGCCCGGGATTGACGGTGGTGACATGAATGCCGTACTCTTCCATTTCAAGGCGCAAGGCATTGGAAAATCCAAGGACCGCATGCTTTGTCGCAGCATATACACTTGATTTCGGAGTTGCTATTTTGCCTGCCTGAGAAGCTATGTTGATGATGTGTCCGCTGCCTTGCCCGATCATGTACGGAACCGCAAGCCTCGTGGACGCAATCACACCATATACATTTACATCGAGCATCCTTTTGCTTTCCGGCAAAGTGATGTCCACAACATCTTCAAACAAGCCGAATCCGGCATTATTGACAAGGACATCCATCCGTAAGCCTTGCTTTGCCAAATCCTCAAAAATGCCCGCCATCTGATCGGAAGCAGAAACGTCACAGCTGTATGTCAGGACACGGACAGATGCCTCTTCCTGCACTTCTGCCTTCACTTGGGCCAGCTTGCTGCTGTTTCTTGCGATCAGCACAACGTTCGCGCCAGCTTTTGCTGACTGGATCGCGATTTCCTTTCCAAGTCCCCCGGACGCACCGGTAATGATAACCGTTTTATTTTCAAGCCTATTCAATCTATAACCACCTCATACCCTACTTCACTCTATATATGACTGTCTGGTCTATTTTCTCTTCTTTAATTTCTCCTAAATCAAGCAAATAGTCAAGCTGTGCCTGGCTCTCCGACAAGGTCAGCCCGGGCTGCTTCATGAAGATTTTCGGGAACAGCCTCATGCACACTTCATATGTAGTGAGAGGCTCGGCACGCAGCATTTCCTTTACCTTCATAGCGCGGTCGTGCTGTGCCTTCAGCCGCAGCGAAATCAATTCATGCGGATTCTCTATTATGCTGCCATGCCCCGCATATACCCGGCTGACAGGCATTTGTGCAACCTTCCGCAGTGAATCGTTCAGGAGAAGCTGAGATTTTGGGCGTTCACTTTCACCTTCCATCGGGGGCTCAAGCAAAGGGTTCGGCGAAACTTTTTCAAGCAGGAGATCGCCACCGATCATCGCTCCATCCGATTCCCTGAATAAGCATATATGGGTTTCTGCATGCCCGGGCGTTTCATAGACCCGCCAGCCCGGAAGCCCCGGCACCTCTTCACCATCCTGCAGCCATCCTGTCAATGCATCCCGTGTCTCACACGTATTGTCGCTGTCTTTTTTTGCCTTGGCCATCAGGCCTGCATATTCTTTCGGGACTCCCATCTCAATGGCCATTTCCCTAAAGAAAGTCTCCATTTTTTCATGATCCTTTTCAGAGGGGCCGATCCAGAAATCATTATTTTTATGTCCCAATAAAGGGACTTCAACATCGAAAAAATCCACCCCGGAAATATGGTCGGTATGATGGTGGCTCACGATAATCTGTTCGATATCCCTCATCTCAAGCCCCAGCTCGCCGAGTCCATTCTTGAGCGCCCGCAGCGCCTCCTGCGTTTTGACCCCTGTATCAACAAGTGTAAGGGCATCCCCTTTGATTAAAAACACATTTACATCCCCTACCGGAAAGGGTGTCGGCACTGCAATCTTCGTTACGTCATTCTTCCATTCTCTCATCTCTTGATCACCTGACTTCTATCTTATGAATACCTATTCATTTGCACTTACTCTTTAGTCTACTACTATCAGGAAGCATTGTCATTCTTTTGAAATCAATTCAGGCTGCAGAACAAAGAAATTATCGTAGCGCCCATTGACAAACAGGTGCTATCTGGTCCATAATAATGTAAAAATTCTAAATATTGGCGTTGAGTAAGGCCAGTAGGCAAAAACATGGCTATAAGAGAGTGGAGTTCACCGGCTGAAAGGCTCCGCAGTCCCCCTGTTTTGTTGAACCTACCTTATGAGCCGTTAGGAAAACCTAACCGACCATCCATCGATACCGGATTCATGAAGCGCATTTCCGCATTTAGCTGCGGAAGTGAACAAAGGTGGTACCACGGAAGCTAAAGCCTTTCGTCCTTTTATTTGAGGATGGAAGGCTTTTTCTTTTTACCCAAAACAAAAAGGAGGTCTTTCCCAATGTGTAAAAAAATCGCCTTTGTAGGCGCAGGCTCCATGGCAGAAGCAATGATATCCGGAATAACGGCCCGAGGTGAATGGAAGCCCGGACAAATATCAGTAACAAACCGGGAAAATGCAGAAAGACTGAATTTTTTGCGGGATGCTTACCATGTGCATATAACACTCTCCTATGAAGAACTGTTCAGGGATGCCGGCATTGTTGTCATTGCCGTGAAACCTAAGGATTTATTTACGGCTTTGGATGCCATTAAGCAATACTTGCGGAAGGATATGCTGCTTTTATCAGTGGCAGCCGGCGTATCGATGGCAAGCCTTGAAAAGATAACCGGACAGGAACTGGCTGTCATACGTTCGATGCCCAACACTTCCGCTGCAATCGGAAAATCCGCTACTGCGATCAGCTGCAATTCCCATGTAACGAAAAGCCAGTTGGATACGGCTGTTTCGCTACTCGAGACAATCGGTACTGTCACACTGGTCGAAGAAAAACACCTTGATGCTGTAACCGGCCTGTCCGGCAGCGGTCCGGCTTATATCTACTATATGATTGAAGCAATGCAACAATCCGCAGCCGAAATAGGCTTGGACGAAGCTGCAGCCAAGCAACTGATCATCCAGACCTTAGCCGGTGCGGCGGACATGCTGAAGCAATCACCGAAGACGCCGGGCACTCTCCGCCGCGAGATTACTTCCCCGGGAGGGACAACCGAAGCCGGACTGAAAATTCTGCAGGATAAAGCATTCCGGGAAACGATGATTGAATGCATCGTGGAAGCCACCCGGCAATCGAAACGGCTCGGTGAAAAACTATCCGAGGAAATAGACAAAAAATCCATTTCTGTATGAGCCGAATGTCAATCGATGTGTGCTTTTCCCTCCATTTATTGAAGCCGGGAATGAACTAATCGATCCGTATATTTTTCCGCCATGCATTCCTTTGGGAGGCCTGAAACAGGGCCTCCCATTCGTTTTTCTTTTTATCCTGCAAGGAAAATTGTTACTATTGTATAGAATGAGAAAGGAGAGAATTACATGAGCAACAAACTATTTTCATCCTATACAATTAAGAATGTAACCTTAAAAAACCGCATCGTCATGTCACCTATGTGCATGTACAGCTGCGAGAATGAAGACGGAAAAGTGGGAGATTGGCATAAAACCCATTATGCAAGCCGGGCAGTGGGCGGCACAGGCCTGATTATGGTAGAAGCCACCTCCGTTACACCGCAGGGCCGAATCAGCGCAGAGGACCTTGGCATATGGAGCGATGGCCATGTCAAAGGACTGTCTAAGCTTGTATCCCTTATCCATGCAAACAATGCCAAGGCTGCCATCCAAATAGCCCATGCCGGGCGCAAGGCGACAGTCGACGGGCCGATCATCGGGCCATCGGCGCTGGCATTCGATGAAAACTCAAGGGTACCAGAAGCTATGTCCCTGCAGCAAATTAGAGAAACCGTCCAAGCATTCCGGGACGGGGTCCTGCGCGCAAAAAAAGCCGGCTTCGATGTGATCGAGCTGCATGCAGCGCATGGCTATTTAATCAATGAATTCCTGTCGCCTCTTTCCAACAAAAGGACAGATGAATACGGCGGATCTGCCGAGAACCGGTATCGCTTCCTTAAAGAAATCATCGAACAGGTGAAGGAAGTATGGGAAGGCCCATTGTTTGTCAGAGTATCAGCGAATGATTACCATCCGGAAGGGCTGACGGTTGAAGATTATATCCAGTTCGGGGAATGGATGAAGCGGGATGGCATTGATTTGATTGATGTAAGCTCCGGAGCTGTTGTACCTGCAGCAATTGATGTTTACCCGGGCTACCAGGTCACTTTCAGCGAAAAAATCAAGCACGGGGCACAAATTGCCACTGGTGCAGTCGGTTTGATCACTTCTCCTCTCCATGCAGATGAAATCGTCCATAACGGCCGTGCGGACTTGGTTTTCCTCGGGCGCGAGCTGCTCAGGGACCCTTATTGGCCGGTGAGGGCTGCCAAAAGCCTGCGTACAGAAATCGAACCGCCTAAGCAATACGCCAGAGGCTGGTAAATCGACAAGCCAGAAGCACAGGCATCAGATTGATTGAAGTTCCCTAGCTGGCAACCAGCTACTTCCATACCTTTTTCTTATGAAACCAGCATACAAAACGCACGGACTAATGAAAACCTGTGCGTTTTATATATTGAAGCTATTTTAGATAAACTGTATACTGCGGGGGAGAATATTCTTCAATTTATACAATGGATATTTGGCGAAAATTGTACAAATAGTAAGAGAAAATTTATTGGAAGAGGGGAATAGGTTGATTCCAATTAATATCTTAACTTTTATCATATTATATGATATATCGTATAAAAGAGTCACCCAAAAGGAATAAGGTAATCGCTTTATTATTATATGCAGTATGTATAATTTGTTTAGGACTCATTGTTGTTTTTAGTTAGTAGCTTTTTATCATTTTTATCCGAAAACAGCTTCTCTTATTTAACGTGCTGTATAAATAGGAAAACGAGTGCTAAAATGGCACTTGTTTTATCTTTCATTGACTGCTAAATATCTTGTTATTATCTTGTTGAAATATATACGATTCTTTATGTGTCTTTTTATTTTGTCCCCCAAAAAGGAACCCATTACTTTATAGAAAATGCTGCTCTTTTCTATTTCCTGTATTTGTCGGTCTCATAATCGAATAATGTTATATGGCGATGTTCAAAATCAATAAACCTCTACGCTAAGATGCTTTCAGTGTTTAGTACATCGCTTTTCCACCAATAAATATATCCTTGTGCAGGTATATCCTCTCAACTGAATAACACCTTTCCAGAAATTTGCAGATGCACTCAATTAATGCATATCATCCAGGCAAAAAGTTACTATTTCTACGATCTCGTAATCAAGCAATAGATCGCTATCTGTTCTTACGAAGCAATGATTTTTTCATCCCATAAAAGGGAAATACCTATCATTAACATTTTAACTAGATTTTTCGCATTCCCTTACAGAGTGATGTATGCCTAGAATTATAGACGTAGATTAAATTTTTAGAATTGTTGGAAGGGAGTTCGAATTTCGAATGAAGCCGATTGTCTACAAAAAAGATGTATACAAATTCCTGAAAGATTTTAAAAATTTTTCCTCTTATGACAGCACGGGTCAGAAGGAATACCTTATCATCGAGGATAATGTACGTGATGGCCATTGGACTTTGATGTATTATCCTTTGGATAACAAGTGGACCATACACGGAAAAGGAAAAGATTATTGTGATGAAGGGGAAACTGCTTTGACAAAGAACGAAGTGGAAATGTTCATCTACAAAAACCGAAAGGCGGTAAATAATATTCTCCGAGCTCTAAAAACAGCGTAATCGTGATAACGGAAGCTGCCGCCCCTGCCAGGCTGGCGGCTTTATCGTTATCATTTTGCTAATCGCAATACAAACCAAAAGGACAGAATTCACTGACGTTTCAGCCCGCAAAAAAAAGAGTTTAATAAGAACAAGAATAGAAGTAGAAAAAACGCTCTTCTTTTTTCGAGGGCAATGGTTCCAAGGTTTATCACGTTCCACATAAACTGGGATATCCAAAAAACACTTGTTACTAGGAATGAAGGAATTTGAATCACGAAAATAGGAAAGCCCGCATTCAATGATGCCTGTTTCCGCCGGCAGACGGCTAAAATCCTGTACCCATACTTCAGCTTGGCTTTCCAAAAAAAATGAACATGCCACGTTTTCCGGCAACAAATATTATCGTTGGGAGTCAATCGAAGAGATCCAATCCATGAATTGTCTGTAAGGGTAATACGTTGTCCCGTTCAGCTCTATCTTTGGTGCATCCGGATACTTCTTGAGCAAGTCTTTCATTTCATGCTTATCCAGGTTGACATAGTAAGCTAAATCACTTTCTTTTATGAAATAGCTAAATGCATTTCTTTTTTCCTGTTTCCCCATATTCTTCAAACCGTTCCCGATAAAATAACCCATGAGTGCCACTCCAAGAGCCAGTACCATCAGGCCGGTCTCCAGGCCATATACTTCTATTTCCATTAGATCCCCCATTCTTGCCGATCTTTTGACCGTCAATTGTTATGCTTAAATTCATTTTACTAAAAATGCCAATCATTTGAAGAGAAAACGGTTAAACTCATTCGAAATAAAAACAGCGCAACGATCATCTGTAGATCGGCGCGCTGTTTCCATCCGAAAACCCTGTATTTCCCCTACTGCGGTTTGCAGTTCATTGCTCAAGCAATTTCAAAGATTCCCTGTTGAATGCCGGAAGATCATCAGGCTGGCGGCTTGTGACCAAATTGCCGTCCACAACCACTTCTGAATCCTC
>CAKQBC010000081.1 GCA_934215995.1 uncultured Bacillus sp.
CCTTTTAGAGTGAATATATTGCCGTTTTTGCCTTATGCCACAACTACCGCTAGTTTATGGTCGGAAATCCCTCTTTTTTCATCTTCAGCAGCTCTTTACATTACGATGCACCACTTTTCTGCCTTTATTTGACTTACAAAAAAGTGTTTATTCATTTCCTGCGATACGTTTAGCGATTTTTGGCAGTATGTATCCTTCAACCATCATTTCCATAAAACTCACCATTTCCCAGGATAACTGGAACCAGAAACTGGGGTATTGGTCATATCATTTAACGACTTATTGCAATCCTAACAAAGATAGTGTTCGAGAGTACTATCTTTTCGTATGGATAGTAAATTAGACAAAGAACGCTCAATTTAATTTACTGAGCGTTCTTCGTTTGGCATTAATATTACTAACTTAAGGTTGCTGTTTAGGTTTTTAGTTGCATCGTTTTTAGGGTTTTTACTCCATCTGCCGAACCCTTGGCATTCAAGCCGGGGCTTTCATGCCTCACTTCAATGAAGTTGTGCTTAAAAACTCTCTCGTCCGATCTTCCTTCGGATTGTCGAAAAACTCGTCCGGACTGCCTACTTCAACGATCCTGCCTTCCGACATGAAAACAATTTTATCGGCCACTTCCCTGGCGAACCCCATTTCATGGGTCACAATCACCATCGTCATCCCTTCCTCGGCCAATTCTTTCATAGTCAGCAGTACTTCGCCGACAAGCTCCGGATCGAGGGCAGAAGTCGGTTCATCGAAAAGCATGATGTCCGGCTTCATAGCCAAGGCACGGGCAATCGCAACCCTCTGCTTCTGGCCTCCGGACAGCTTGCTCGGATAGACATCCGCTTTTTCTTCCAGACCGACCTTCCCGAGCAATTCCCTCGCTTCCCTTACGGCCGTTTCCTTCGGCAGTTTCTTGACCATGATAGGCGCCTCGATTATATTCTCCAAAACAGTCTTGTGCGGGAAAAGGTTGAAGTGCTGAAACACCATTCCCACGCGCTGCCTCACTTCATTCAGGTCATGGCTATCGCGGTTTATTTCCTCACCTGCGATAATGATTTTCCCATTTTTCTTTTTCTCAAGGAAATTGATGCACCTGAGCAACGTACTTTTTCCGGAACCGCTGGAACCGACAAGGCATAAAACGTCACTTTCATTGACTGTCAGGTCAATATCCTTAAGCACATGCAATTTTCCGAAGTATTTATTAAGTCCTTCTATCCTGATTAATTCTTTAGACAAAACCGCTCCCCCTTATCTGTCTGATATAGCCATTCTTTTTTCCATGTAGCTGACTGCGAATGTCAACAATGCCACTAATATCAAGTAGTAGACTGCTACAATCAGAAGGTATGTCATTTCGTCAAAGTTACTTGATCCTATTGTGGTCGCAACATTGAACAGCTCATCCATTGAAATGAATGCAGCAAGTGATGAATCTTTAAGGCCGATGATGAATTGGTTCCCAAGCGGCGGAAGCGCCCTCCGGAATGCCTGCGGCAGGATGATCCTTCTCATCGTCAACGCACGGGACATGCCAAGCGACCTGCCTGCCTCCATTTGCCCCTTATCAACAGCCTGAATGGAGCCCCTGAAAATCTCCGCTATGTAGGCGCCGTTATGCAAAGCGAGCGCCAGTGATGCCGCCCAGAAATCCGACAGCAGGAAAATGCTGCTGATCCCGAAATACAGGACGAAGATCTGTACGATTAATGGAGTTCCCCTTACGAGATATACGTAAATATCTGAAATCCATTCAAGAACCTTGATTCTTGACAGCTTTAATAGCGCAAAAAACAAACCTATGAAAATACCAATTACGAGTGCAACCACTGTGAGCTGCAGTGTAAGGAGCATCGCATCAAAGAAGACGCCCCTTGAGTCCATAAACGTTTCAAAAATATGTGAAATGCTTGGCAAAACAAATCCAACCCCTTTGTCGATTAATTACTATTCAGGTTTCTCGGTTATATCTTCCCCGAAATATTTAATGCTGATTTCCGAAAGTGTACCGTCTTCCCTTAGGTTCTCAAGCGCCTCATTAACGCGCTCCAATAATTGCGGATTATCCATAGGTATAACTACAGCCTGTTCGCTTCGTTCAATCAGTTGTTTCCCTTCAATCTCAAACCCTTCGTTTCTGGCGGACTTCCCGGTAACAAAATCCGTTATGACAGCATCATGCCGGCCATTGCTGAGCGCTTTAAGCGCAATCACATCACTATCGTAGGTTTTTATGTTGTCTGTATATCGTTCCGCTGCTTCCGCATATGTAGACCCTTTGGAGACGGCCACTTCTTTACCTTCTAGATCTTCTACTGTTTCGATATCACTATCTGGGCGGGTAAATATTTGAGGACCCGAGTAGTAGTATGGCGTGGAAAATAATACGTGTTTACTGCGCTGGTCGTTGATCGTATGGCTGGCGACGGCAACATCCGCCCTTCCAGTTTTGACCCCTTCTACAATCCCCTTGAACTTGATCCGTTTCGGAACCGGCTTCAACCCAAGCTCCCCAGCAATCGCCTCTCCGACTTCCACATCAAAGCCCCTCATTTCCATGCTGTTGTTCACATAGCTAAAAGGCTTGAATTCCCCTGAGGCGGCATAGACAAATTCATCCTTGCTGATCAGCTCTGTGCCATCTGCAAGCTTGTCCTTTTCTGCACAGCCCGACAGCAAGAGAATTGCGATAACCCCTGTGATTAATGTACTGACCTTTCTCATGAGTACCTCCCCTTGTATGATTTTGCGCGGACGCAATTATTAATACATAACCTATAATCATGCTTTTAAAACGCCTAATTGATTTTCCGGTATAATTTATGCAAAAAATCCAAAGCAGCCCTGCATCGCTTTTTCCCTTCAGAAATATAAAAAAACACGCAGGTTTTCTGCGTGTTTCAAACTTGTAAGAAATATAATTTTAGCCATCAGGTCACGAACCGACACTATTAGTCTTAAGGACGCTTATAGCAGAAAAGAATTTAAGCCATAAGCGCTCCCGCTTGGAAGTTTGAAAGTTTACTTTTTCCTGTCTCTTCTCCAGCGCCTGATAATGCCGGCGAGCAGCCAAATGCTCAAGGAGGCGGAAGCTATGAAACCCATAATTCCAAAAAGCGGGATATCCAATACCATCGGCCTCATGTTTGTTGTACTGATCAAGCTTGAACCAATCAGCAAGGAAGCGCTGATTATGCATATGATCAGTTTATCAACCATATGGTCGATTTGCCGGATCGGTTCTTCTGCGCCGGTTACATCCAAATTTACCTTTGCCTGGCCCTTTACCAGCAACTTGAGCAGGTCGGATACATGCACAGGAATATCAGCCATTTTTTTGCCGAGCTTGTATAATGACTTGCCCTTAGAAAAGAATTCATCCTTGATGTTTATATCATCGAATAATCCTTTTGTAAGATGCTGGGCAGCCAGCTCGATAAAACTGACATTTGGACAACAGTATGCCAAGACTCCTTCAATTGTGACGATTCCCCTGCCAAGCATGGTTACACGTGATGGCATCGTAATGCCATGCCGGTTGCACAGCACCATCATCTGCTGAAGCACTTCCCCAAGGTTCAATGACGCAAAGTCCATATCTCCGTACTTATTCAGCAACCCTTCAAGATCATTGTACAACGCGGAATGGTTTATAGAGCCTTTTACTTCGCCGAGAGTCAATACAGTCGTTTTCAATTCAATGATGTCCTGTTCAACAATCGACAGAACCCCTTTACGGAACAGATTCCTGTCGCGGTCACTCAGCCTGCCCACCATCCCGAGATCGAGCCAGACGATTTTCCCTCCGCTTATCCGGATATTTCCCGGATGGGGGTCTGCATGGAAAAAACCGTCATCCAGTACTTGCTTAATGTAATTCGCCGCCAGCTTATGGCCGATTTCGTCCACGTCATATCCAGCTTCTTCAAGACTTTCGAGGTCATCGATCCGGATGCCATCGACGTATTCCATCACGATGACCCTTTCAGTCGTCAATTGATCCTCTATAGCCGGAAAGGAAACATACTCAATATCCGCGTTGAGGCGTGATAATTGGTGGACATTATTGGCCTCAAGCAGGAAGTCCATCTCCTCTTGGGCCACAATCCACATCTGGTCTATGACACTGCAAAAATCGATGGCGTCCCCGGAGATTTCCATTTTCTGAACGATCTTGGCAGCCTTCCTCATCAATGCAATATCCTGGGCCATTTTATCACGGATGCCCGGTCTCTGTACCTTGGCAACCGCCCTGCGCCCATCCTTCAGGATAACCGGATGGACCTGCGCCATTGATGCGGAACCTAGCGATTTTTCTTCAATGGAGCGGAATATCTGGCCGATCGGCCTACCATACTCCTCCTCTAAAGTGCGTTGGATTTGCGAAAATGGAAGTGGATTAACTTCCGCCCTTAGTTTCCTCAGTTCATCGCAATATTCCGCCGGCAGCATATCAGAACGCATGGACATGATTTGCCCGATCTTTACGTACGTCGGTCCGAGATCCTCTAAGATCATGCGAAGCTTGCCGGGTGTAACGCCCTTGATAATATCGTGTTTCCTGAGAACGCTGATTATTTCCCTAAGCCTGACCCTTGAATCAGAGCCGTTAGATTTGTGTTGTTGGTTCACGGCCTTTTTCTTCATTATTTCTTTGCTCCAATTCAGCTAATTTAAGCTTAAGAGCCGCAAGCTCCTCTTCGTTCAGTTGATCGAGCCGGTCAATGATTGATTCTTGCTCTTTTGCTTGTTCGGCCCTTTCTTTTGACTTCCGCTTCAATTCTTCATTCAGGATTTTCCCTTGTTCTACCGTTAATTCACCTTTTTTGATCAGGTTATCAACCAGGTCGGTTGACTTTTCAAAAGTTGTTGCAACAGCGCCGATTCCGGCCAATAATACTTTTTTCATATCTTCGTTAAATCCCATTTTGAAGCCCTCCTCCAAGTTTTATGTAAACAGCGATTGCTGTTCCATGCCGTGGTTCATTCGTCTCCAAGCAGCATCTCCACTATTGCTTTCCCCGTAAAATTGAGGAAAGAGCGGCTTTCAGCTATATCTAATCCGTTGCACAATACAGTAGCAGCAACTGTTCTGCCGTCAAACCTGAATAAAGCGCAGTCATGGTCGATTCCCGGAAGCCCGCCAGTCTTATTGCCAACTGCAATCCCCGTATATTCCGTCATGAAAGGAAGCTTGTCCTTAAACTGCTGGTTCATCAGAATAGTCCAAATGCTCTTCCGGCTCTCAGGCAAAAGGAGTGAAGAATCTGTCAATAGGCCAAGGCAATGGTCCAAATCACGCGGGGAAGTCATATTATCTATACCCTTTTCCAGGCTCACTGAATCCATCATCTTTCTTCTCAATACAGTATCGCGAAGGCCAAGCTCAGGAAAGTGAAAAGGAAACGGCAATTCCAGTTCATCAATGACCAGGTTCGTGGCGGTATTATCCGAGACGATGGTCATGAGCGACAGCAGATCTGCAAAAGGCATTTCTGCTGCAGTAAGTGCCTGCAAGACACCGGAACCCCCGACATGGCTGTGGATCGGCACCATTTTTTCAGGTGCGGCCAACCCTTTTTCGAACCTTCTGAACGCTTCAATCAGCAACGGCAATTTAATCGTGCTGGCTGACGAAAAAATATCATCCGGATTATGGGAAATGATTTCATCCCCCTCCCGGATCATATAGCCGATTTTTCCGGAATGGGATGCCGCTTCTTTATATAATGAAGACTTTATAGCTTGCAGATTCATTATCTCAAAACCTTTTGTTCAATTTTTGTGGCTTTCATGTCGATTTTGTCATCATACAGATGGCACTTCACAAAATGGCCTTCATCCTTCTCAAGCCATTGCGGCACTTTTTCCTTGCACACGTTCTCCGCGAACCTGCATCGCGTCCTGAATACACAGCCGCTCGGGGGATCAATCGGGCTTGGGAGTTCCCCTTGGAGGATAATCCTTTCACGCTGTTCCTCAAGGTCGGGATCAGGTATCGGTATGGCGGACAGGAGCGCCTGCGTATAGGGATGCAATGGGTTTTCGTATAACGCTTTTCCCGAAGTCCTCTCGACCAGATGGCCAAGATACATAACCCCGATCCGGTCGCTGATCTGTTTGACCATGGAAAGGTCATGGGCAATGAACAGGTAGGTCAGGCCCTTTTCCTTCTGGAGTTTTTTCAACAGATTGACCACCTGCGCCTGCACAGAAACATCAAGCGCAGATATCGGCTCATCCGCGATGATGAAATCCGGGTCCAGCGCCAAAGCACGGGCGATGCCGATCCTTTGGCGCTGGCCGCCGCTGAATTCATGGGGATAGCGGTTTGCATGGTCCTTGTTCAGCCCCACATCCTCAAGCAATTCATACACACGCTTAAGGCGCGCATGTTTGCTGCCATGCAGATTATGTACTTCCATAGGTTCAGAAATGATCTCCGCCACAGTGGACCGCGGGTTCAGGGACGCATATGGATCCTGAAAGATCATCTGGATTTTGCGATGGAAGGAAAATTTCTCTTTCTCGTTCATTTCGTGGACATTTTTCCCTTCAAAAAAAACGTCTCCCTCGGTGGCATTGTATAATCCGATAATCGTCCTTCCGAGCGTGGATTTTCCGCAGCCCGATTCCCCTACTATGCCAAAAGTCTCGCCCCTATGTATGGTCAGGCTTACATCATCAACCGCTTTCAGGGTCTGATCCTTTCCTAGTCCGAAATATTTTTTCAGGTTTTTCACTTCAACGATTTTATCGTTCATAACGATCCCTCCGAACTGTATCTCCTGGCTGCACATAGCTCTTTTTCATATGAAAATCCCTTCAGTTCCGTTACTTCAATGCATTCTCCAGTTTTAGGAGAATGCAGCAATTTTCCATCGCCATAATAAAACCCGACATGGTGTATGCTTCCTTTCCCTTCCTCATAGGCAAAAAAGAGGGCGTCCCCGGGCTCAAGTGCATCCAATGCCACTTCCTTGCCGAAAGCGGCCTGATCATGCGCGTCACGGGGGATTCTGATGCCATGCACCTTGCACATTGTATAAACAAAGCCGGAACAATCGTAGCCGAGGTTGCTCATCCCTCCCCATAAATACGGAAGCCCGACGAATTGCAACCCGCTTGCGATTAAGTCCTGGCCGGTGGCATGATTGTCCGGATCGATGATTTTCAAGGCCGCTGAATCAAGATAGCCAGTTCCGATTGGCGTTTCCGCCCACATCTTATCTCCATCCCGCCTTGCGATGGATAGGATGGTCCCATAGTACAGATCCATCTCTTTTTCCCCAGCTTTAAGCCTTGCTGTTTCCTTTATGACTACCGCCATTTCCTTTCCGGGGTGTAAAGGAGCGCCCCCGATTTGGGCGGACGGAATCCAGCCGGGATAACCTAAGCTTTCCTTGGATGTAGGCTGTGAAGGGACCAGCACTTTTGACCATCCGCCTTCTTCAGCTTCCACCAAAACCTCTTCCCCGAAAAGCACTTGTGTCTGTACCCGGTTATTTGTGCAAAGGTCGAGCTTCTCTGCATCGTTCATTCCATCAATCCACCCGCGTGTCATGCCTTCTTCCGCCAAAACAGGCCGGTCCATCTCCCTTGCGCTTTTAGGATCCGTCCAAACAGTGGCGACCGGTACGATAATAGCCGCTTTTTTCATCGAATGAAGCCTCCTTCCATAACCCCTTGAATGCCAAGCCCGTAATCATCGGTCAAAAGCAGTTCTCTTCCGTTATACTGGACTCCCCCCAGGAAAGCATCCTTAGAAAGCATAAGCGGGGCGTCAAAATCAAAACGTGTGATGTTTTTTTGGCTGGCAGCGAAGTGGGCAGCGGCGGTTATGCCTAATTTGCTTTCAATCATGCTGCCGACCATGCATTCGACCCCATGCAGCTCCGCCATTTTGCTGATTAGAAGCGCTTTATGGATTCCTCCCGCTTTCATCAGTTTGATATTGATCAGATCGGCACTTCTTGTTAGTAGCACTTTCAGCGCATCATTCGGAGAAAAAACACTTTCATCCGCCATGATCGGCGTGTCGACCGAATCGGTCACTTTCTTTAAACCTTCAAGATCATCCTTATGGACAGGCTGCTCCACCAATTCAATATTGAGCCCTAATTCCTCCATCTTTCGGATGGTCGAAATAGCCTCTTTTGAAGTCCAGCCCTGATTGGCATCTATCCGAATTTTAATATCGGGGCCAACCTTGCCCCGAATCGCCTTAAGCCGTGCCAAATCTTTCGCGGCTTCATCTTTTCCGACTTTCACTTTCAATGTCGTAAAACCTTCTGAGACATACCGGACTGCATCCTCTCCCATTTCATCGGGACTGTTGACACTGACGGTAAAATCCGTCTCCAATCTATTTCGATCCCCTCCAAGGAATTGATAGAGAGGAAGATTGCTATTCTGTGCCAGGCAGTCATAAATGGCCATATCCACGGCAGCCTTTGCCGAAGTATTCCCTATCGCCGATTGATCGATTCCCTGAAAAATGGCTTCATAGGCCAGAAGATTTTTCCCGAGTAAAAAGGGCTTAAAAATATGGTGGACGGCACCTTCAATCCCATCCAGGCTATCGCCTGTAATGACATGGGTCGGAGGAGCTTCCCCCCAGCCCCGGATCCCGTTTTCACATGTGATTTTCACTATGATGCTTTCTGCTGTAACAACTGTTCTAAGTGCTGTTTTAAACGGGCTTTTCAATGGGACTGAAAGCCTCATCGTCTCAATTTGATTTATGATCATATATCTGCATCCCCCATGGTTTCTATGCCTTAAACAAGGCCGCTTTCGACCGCAAGCCGTTTTTGTTCAGTGTCGAGAATTGCTTTTGTCCCCAGCGGGATTCCGATATTAGGAGAACAATGCCCTATATTCAGCCCTTTTAAAGCCGGTACGCGAATC
>CAKQBC010000082.1 GCA_934215995.1 uncultured Bacillus sp.
AGGAGCGCCGCTCGCGATCGGTAATATCCGCCACATTCACCCCGCCTATTGTAACGGTGCCTGCCTCCGGCTTATAAAGCCCAAGCAGCAGCCTGAAAACCGTGCTTTTGCCCGCTCCCGTTCTACCTGTGAGCGTAATGTGCTCGCCTTCCTTTACCGTCATATTAAAGCCGGACAGCACAGGCTTATTTCCATAGCCGAACGTAACACCGGAAAAAACTATATCACCCTGCGCCGCGCTTTTTCTTTCGGGGGGAACGGCGCGTTCAGGCTCGGCAAGAAAGGCGTCTATTCGCTTAACGCCCGCCATTGCCGATTGAATTGTCTGTATTTCCATACCAAGGCTTTCTATCGGTGAAAAAATGCGGGAAATATAGTTGATTACGGCAACCGAGGTGCCTACCGACATACCGAACAGCGTAAGAATTTCCGCCCTGCCCGAGGCTGAAATCGTAGTAGATGCCGCCTGTACCGGCGGTCCCGATCCCGCCCTCCACCAAAAGGGGCTTGACCTTATGGAGGCGCTCCAAATTACAGTCATCCGCCGTGATTAGTTTAAAAAGGCCGCGGGAGACAGGCTTTTCCCAGCCCTATATTATGATTGACAGGCGCCGGAGTGAATTTCCGGCGTCCGCCGCTCTGCTGCGGCGCCCGCCCGCGTTTTTAGCAGGCGGGGCGGAGTGGGAGGTTATTTGGCCTATAATCATTTTTTGTCGAATGATGACATTAGCTCAGTGTCAGCAACAGCAGATGAAGAAGAAAAGAAAGGAAAGGCTCCTTCAGTGGCTGAAGCTGAGAAGATCGCAAAGAAAACATATGAAGACATGCTTTCGGCCAAGTATGAGGCTGGGGAAGGAAACAGCTGGTATTCCGGGGATATTGATTACGACCTATTCGCAGAAGTGATGGGACCTTATGTGACCGAAGATTTTTATGCAGAATTGAGCAGTTTGGATCCATCTGCCCTTTATTGTCAGTGTGACAGTGTTTATCTGATTTCACTTGATTTCGAAAGCAGGACGAAGGTGATTGATGTCCAGACGGATACAATTAAGGTCAGGACGCTTTCCATCGATGCCATGCTGAATGATAGCATGCAGGCTTTTTTGGACTTTAAGCGTGTTGATGGCAAATGGAAGGTACATAGATATTCTTTGGTGAATGCAAACGATAAACCTTTGAATTTGACGAAAGAGGAAGCGGAGCGGTATTTGGCCAATCTTTATCCGGGCAATTCCAAGTACCTGAAAGAAATCAATTATGCCTACGATGACCGGATTGTCCATGCATATCTCTTTTACGTGGAGGATGTTGATCATCTTTATGCCATACATTCGGATGATGGCTTCATGAATGCCGGCATACCTGAGGGGCTTGTGCCAAAAGAATGGCGTGAGAAATTATATGAATTCAAATACTGAGCAGGGGAGATAAAGGGATGAAATTCTGTAGCCTATGCGGAAAGCCGTTGGGGAATGGAACAGATTTCTGCACATCATGCGGCCACAAGAATGGACAAGCGGTGCAGGAAAAGCGATCGCGGTCCGATAAATCGCCTGTTACCAAAAAGAAGATTGCAGGGGTCATAGTTGCGGCCATTTTTCTCATAGGCGCTGTTGCGGCCCATCTTTTCCTGAGTAGCCTCCATACACCGGAAAAAGCGGTTGCGTCCTTCAGGCAGGCAATCAAATCTGCGGATGCCAAGCAGCTGGCCGACCTGATGAATGAAGGTCAAAGCAAGGTGAAGGTCACCGAGGGGGAAGCGAAGGAGTACTTGCTGTATCTTGAAGATCATGCTGATTTGGATGAAATCCTGGATGGACTGAAGGATAATCAGTCTGCTGTCGAAGAAGGGCATAAAGGAGAAATCTATAAGGATGATAATGGCAATAAAATACTGAATATTCAAAAAACAAGGAATTATTTATTCGTTTATAAGAAGTATGGAATTGCGTTCTATCCCGTAGAAATACTGGTCTCTTCTAAATTCAAGGGGGCAGACGTAAATGTGGACGGGAAAGAGCCGGTCCGGCTGGAAGAGGCGGATACGTCCGTTAGCGTTGCGCATCTGTTCCCTGGGGAGCATGCAGTGGAAGCGGAAATCAAAAATGATTATGCCATCTTTAAAAATGAACAAGAACTCGATTTTTCAAAAGCGGCAGACAACAAATTGCGTGTAGAGGCCGGCATCGAAGGAGAGATGATTACAGTATACAGCAATGATGACCGTGCCATTTTGTTTGTGGATGGGGAAAGCACCGGCCAAAAAGTCGCTGATATTGATTATTTCGGCCCCCTGCTCCTGGATAGCTCGGTCAAGCTCCATGCGGAACGGACAGTGGATGGGAAAGTTGAAAAATCTGCTTCGGTTCGGGCGGATGATTATACAGCCACGTTCTGGTTCGGTGATGAACGCGCAGCCGACCCTTACGGAGAAACAGACAGTTACGAGGAAGAAGCAGAGGCGGAGGAAGAATTATATGCCAGTGAATGGGCTTTAGAGGACATAGACTTTTCCGATTATATGGCTTCTTACTACAATGCTGTCGTTTCATCAGTGAACAATGGAGACTTTGCTGTGGTATCGGACTACTTTGACTTTGAGAGCCCGCTTTATGAGCAACAGGAAAGTTACACAATTCAGCTGACAGAAGCAGGAATGCAAGAGGAATTGCTGGGGTACGAAGTCCAGTCAGCAGAGGAAGTCGAGGGCGGATTCAAGGTGACCGTCAAGGAAGAATGGATTTTTTATAAGCAAATCGAAGAGAGCACCCATGAGATACTGACTGCTGATTATTATATCAGATGGGTTGACGAAAGCCTGAAGATCTACGATATCCAAAATATCAATAAGCTGCTTCAAGAACCATTATAACGGGGGAGGACATACAGAATGAGTGATCTGCAGACAAAATTAGGGGGCGGCATCAATAAGCTTCAGGACAGCCTTCAGCAAGGGAAACAAAAGTTGCAAGTGGCACAGGAGGTCAGCCAAATAAAGAAACAGCTTCAGACGAGGCTTGATGAGAGAGGAACAAAAATCTTCAAGCTCGGGGAAGAGCTCTATAAAAAAATCCGGAATCAGGAAATTCATGATGATACATTGATCGAATCCAGCAATGCCATTTTTCAGCTGGACCAGGAGATTTATTTGCTTCAGGAGCAATTGGAGGAGAAAAATAGGACGGCTAACAACAATGAAAGCTGTCCGAACTGCCAGGCTCCGGTCGGCGTCAATGACCGGTTTTGCGGAGGTTGCGGTTCTCCTGTAGCTGTTGCGCAAAAAGTGCATGAAGAGACGGCTGCCTGTCCGGTATGTGATGTACAGGTGCCTGTCTCAGCAAACTACTGCGGATGCTGCGGAAATAAGACGTCGTAAAAGGAGAATAGCAATCTATGATTTATTGCCAAACATGCGGGGCAAGTAATGATCCGTCACAGAACTATTGTCTGAATGACGGAACGAAGCTCCAAAAAGACACACATATAAAAGTATCGAGACAATCAGGGGAATTTTGTGCAACATGCGGAACGAAAGCCGATGCAAACCATAATTATTGCCAAACGTGCGGTTCTTCTTTTTTCACCCGGAAAGAAGGCGGGGCAGGCATTGCTGAGATTCTTAAGCCGGTTGCGGCACCTATTGCAAAACCTGTTGCAGGAACGAGGGTTTCAGGCAGTAAATCATCCGGGGACTTCATGGCGAAGGCAATCGCTGTTGCGTTCGTTGCTTTTGTTGTCCTGTTCCTGGTGACGGCAGTTAAAGGGAGTTCCTTCCCGGAAGCATTTGAAACAGCTTTGATGGAAGAAGTATTGGGTGAAGTGCCTGTAAGCGAAGAAGTTGCCGAAGAGTACTTCTCGGACATTGATATTTTCAGCCCGTCGAGCATCCTTCTTTTTAATCATCTTTTGCCGATGGTCTTCACAATGGAACTGTATCATGATTCCGAAGAGCATTCGAGTATAAGATACTTTGATGAAGGGGCAACAGGATCTATTGCCCTTACGTTCTCTCTTTTGTCAAACCTGCTTATACCGGTACTTGTAGTGCTGGTTGCCGGCGTGGTGCTTGGCAAGTCAATTGGCCGTGATCAGAGAGTTGGTGCGTCGATTGTATTTGCGGGCGTTTATGGACTGCTGTTGTCAGCGGTTTCCCTGTTTGCAAAGAATTCAATCGAGAATGCAGGCGCTGAACTGGGGATCGACTTTTCTTTTGAATTCTCCTATCCCTTGATCGGGGCTATCATAAATGGATTTGCGATTGCCTTCCTGTTTTCGTGGGCCGGCATGAAGCTTGTCCATTCGTTCAGCGGAAAGCGGGAAGAAAGCTTGTTTGCAGTTGCTGCAGGCAAGGCGTTTTCGGGTGTTGCTGCCGGGCTGGCAGTAGCGGTTGTTTGCGCTGTGATCGGGTTGTCCAATATCGACCAGTATCCTATTTTAAATATGGATTTGGATGAACTGGAAGAAGAAGGAGTCGATCTGAAAATGCCTTTATCCGTTCAAGGAGGGGCCTATCTATTCGGTTTATCGAACTTTGGGGAGTTCGGGATGGAATATGGAGAGTCAGAATCTGAGGAACAGAGCCGTCATTTTTCCCTGCTAGGGGGAGTGAAGGATGAGGATGGCAATGTACCTGAAAATGAAGAGACTACATTCATGGCTGAGGAATCGATGGATAAGGTTATAATAGCGGCTTGGTGCCTGCTTGTAGCTTTGGCTGCTTTCTTTATCTGGTCCGGAATTCAAATTAGCAAAAGGTTTGGCTTCCAGTTCCCACCACTGCTTGTTTTCAGTGTGGTTTATGCCGCATTATCAACGATCATCCAGGCGGCAGCCCAGATCGGCATAGACGTGGAAATGGCTTCAGCTTCATTGGAGATTACTATGGGAATGGAGAGCTTGAGCATTTTCTTCACTAGCTTCCTGTTTGCGGCTGTATTCACCATTGTTGGCGGGTTGCTTCAAGGGAAGAAAGCATAATGATAGGGAAGGTCTTGATCGTGGATCAGGGCCTTTTCTTTTTGGATACGCCCACCTTTTGGGAAAAGAAAGGAACCCCCGGCCTGTGAGAAGAGCTGTGTTTCGTTAACCCTGCGACGGTAGGTTTAACGTGCAAAACGCTCGGAATGGATGGCATTTCGATCGAAAATAAGGTGAAAGCGATCGGATTAAAGGCGGAAACGATCGGCAAGATGGTCGGTGAACGAAAAGTACGGCAAACTGAACGAAACATTGTGCATTTTAAACGAAATGTAGCTAAAAATGAACGAAAATCCTGTGAAAGTGAATGAAAGCTGGCAATCTTGTGCTAAGCGTGTAGAGCTGCCCTTTATTCACCTTTCTACGGAAGGCCAGGCTGTAGCTGTCAAAAAATATTCACTCTAATTAACAGGAAAAGTGCTCATGGGCTGGAATTTATTCTAAAAAGGAGGCGTTAAAAATAAATAAAACTAAAATTCCCTCACCACCCCTTCAACAAAAACTCTTCGGCAAGGCTTTGCTTCAGTCTGAACTATCGGATTATGACCTCACAAATTTTGAACAAGAAATAAGCTATACCCCTGCTTTAGAAAGAAAAGACAATGTAACCACTTGCAACCGGTGCGGCACATCGCAGCCGTCTCATTTCTACAGCCATCCCTGTGTACGTTGCGGGAAGGAGTGCGAGTATTGCCGGAATTGCATCATGATGGGAAAAGTGCAGAGCTGTGCTCAGCTTGTCACGTGGACTGGCCCGCCAGTGGAATTTCCGGTAATAGACAATCCCCTTAAATGGGAAGGCTCTCTGTCACCCGGTCAGCAAACGGCTTCAGATCGGGTCGTGCAGGCAATACTGAACAAGGAAGAATGCCTGGTTTGGGCGGTCTGCGGTGCAGGCAAAACAGAGGTGCTTTTCCATGGGATTGCCGTTTCGCTGCAAAAAGGGGAGCGTGTCTGCATTGCAACTCCCCGCACAGATGTTGTGCTTGAGCTTGCACCTCGCTTGCAGAAAGCTTTCCCCGATACCGTGATTGCGGCATTATATGGAGGTAGCGAAGATAAGGACATCTGTGCCCAGTTCGTCATCAGCACCACCCATCAGCTGCTTCGGTACAGACAGGCATTCGACACGGTCATTATCGATGAAGTCGATGCTTTTCCGTACTCAATGGATGCGTCCCTCCAATATGCCACCGAGCAATCCCGCAAACTAACATCCTCGCTTATCTATCTGACCGCAACTCCATCCGTAAAAATGATCAAAGCGGCCAACAGCAATCAATTGCCCCATGTGACCATTCCGGCCCGCTTCCACCGCCATGCCATTCCTGTCCCGAGGATGCAATGGGCAGGCAATTGGCAAAAGGCATTTACGAAGAAAAAAATACCCGCTGCCCTTAAGATTTGGTATCTGAAAAAACTCGAAACAAAACCGCCATTTCTAATCTTTTTCCCGAACATCGAAAAAATGAAAGAGTATTTGCCACTTTTCAAACATGAGTATGAAAACATAACAGCGGTTTATGCGGAAGACCCGGAACGAAAAGAAAAGGTGGCAAGCCTTCGGACCGGTGAACGCTTAGGCCTGCTGACGACGACTATCCTCGAAAGGGGAGTGACAATCCCGGGGTTGCATGTGGCGGTGATCGGAGCCGAGGAGGATATATTCACGGAAAGTGCGCTCGTCCAAATAGCCGGCAGGGTCGGGCGGAGCAAGGATGACCCGGTCGGGGACGTCACTTTTTTCCATTACGGAAAGTCCGAGGCGATGGTCAAAGCGGTGAAGCAAATCCGCTATATGAACCGGATTGCGCTGGAGAGGGGTTTGATCGATGGGTAATCTGTTTGGGGCTGTGAATTGCCTTATCTGCAGTGCAGCGATGATCAGGGAGTATACGTGGGAAACGATCTTCAAACCAAGAAGGACGGTTGTGTGCAAGGCTTGTTTAGGGAAGTTTGAGCTAATTCCGAAACCGGTATGCCAAATCTGTTCGAGAAGCCTGGCTGTTTTGCCGCCGGATTTTATCCATGGCGATCTGTGCGGGGACTGCCATCGGTGGGAGAAGGATGAGGGGTGGAAGGGTGTGCTCGACCAGAATGTGTCTCTATACCATTACAATGAACTCATGAAAGAGCTGATTGCGCTGTTCAAGTATCGTGGTGATTATGCGGTGGCAGAGGCGTTCGGAGGGCAGTTGAAAACAGCGATCTCCGGGCTGAAGCATAATGTGATTGTTCCGATTCCGTTGAGCGGGGAGCGGCTGCAGGAGCGGGGCTTCAACCAAAGCGAAGCGCTGATCGTGGCGGCTGGATTTGAGCCGGTGCACATACTTGTGCGCAAGCATACGGAAAAGCAATCGAAGAAATCGAGGGAAGCAAGGATGGAACTCGGGCAAATATTTCAAATTCATGACAGTGCGTCCGTAAAGGATAAACATATTCTCCTCGTTGACGATATCTACACTACAGGGTCGACGCTGCGGCATGCGGCCAAGGCCCTTAAGGAAGCAGGGGCTGTCCGGGTATGCTCGTTGACGATTGCCAGATAGAAGCTTCCGCTATCATTCATCGTGGAGGGATTCTTTTGGGAGAGGTAACGAATTGCCCTAATTGTGAAGCGTTATTTATGAAAACGAAATTCAGGGATGTATGCGATTCCTGTTATAAAGAAGAAGAAAAGCTGTTTGAGCGGGTGTATCAGTTCATAAGAAAAAGGGATAACCGGACGGCTTCGATGGTGCAGGTCATCGAGGAGACAGGCGTGGAGGAAGAGCTGATCATTAAGTTTATCCGAAACGGGCGCCTCAAGCTGGCGCAATTTCCTAACCTTGGGTATAAATGTGACAGATGCGGGAGCACAATCCGGGAAGGCGCCCTTTGCAGAAGCTGCATCCAGGAGCTGCAAAGCGAGCTGGAGGTATACAGCCGCGAGGAACAATTGAAGAAAGAACTGAAGGAACGAGACCATCGGGCTACGTATCACATAAACGGACAGTAAGGCGAATGGCATGGCTGTTGAGTGGAAAGTACCGTTTTATTAAAATTGTCGCCAAATCGTAAATTTTCACCTGCGATTGCCGATACTATACAATAAGAACTAGAACCGGTTTGAAAGGGAGGGAAGAAACCATATGAAAATCAATAATGTTGGTCCTGCAGGCATGAATCCATACAAGAAGAACATAAACAGGCTGGAGGAAGCGAAGCAGTCTTCTTTCCAAGCCAAAGATAAACTGGAGATCTCGACAACGGCAAAAGAACTGCAACAGACATCGCAGGTCATCACACAAAGACAGGAAAAGGTGGAAGCGCTTAAGGTTTCCGTCCAGAACGGCACCTATAAACTCGATGCCAGCGAAACGGCAAAAAGCATAGTTGACTTCTACCGGAAAAATTAAATCAGTATGGTTTCATACTGGTTTAATTTTTTGGACAGAAACAGGGGAGGAAGCACTATGACTGCCACTGCAATCATTGAACAATTGGACAAGCTGATCAGGCTGCACGAAAACCTTTTGAAGCTTGCCGAAGACAAAACGGAAGCAATCAAAAAGAACGATATGGCAAAAGTGGAAAAATTGATGCTTGATGAACAGAAATACATTCAGGCGATCAATCAGATAGAGACGAAGCGTCAGCAGGATGTTGCCTTGTTTTTAGGCAATCCGGACGGTAGCTTTACATTGCAGGATGTAATCGGACTGGCAGGAAAGCAGGATAAGATGCGGCTGACGGAACAGCGGGAGCGATTGGTGGCTCTTATTGATGACTTGAAGCAACTTAACAGCTTGAATCAGCAATTAATCTATCAATCTCTTCAATACGTCAATCTG
>CAKQBC010000083.1 GCA_934215995.1 uncultured Bacillus sp.
GATTATTAGTTTAGTAGGGTCATAGTCAAAAGCGGCTTCCCCATCAAGTATTTCTTCTCCTGCACAGTAGAGCGGCTTGAGGCCGTTGATTTCTGTTCTTATATAGCGGGCTAATGAAATGGTGGAATCCATCAGCTGATTGCCATTGATCGCCAACTGCTTGCGTGCACTATCCAGTGATGCCAGCAGGATATAGGAAGTGGATGTTGTCGTCAGCATGCTTAAAATCGACTGCACCCGTTTAGGCGACACGAGCTTGCTCTTGAAATTCAGGATGCTGCTCTGCGTCATGGAGCCGCCAAGCTTGTGGACACTTGTGGCTGCCATGTCAGCTCCTGCCTGCATAGCAGATAGAGGCAGCTCATCATGGAAATGTATATGGACGCCATGCGCTTCGTCGACGAGAACGGGAATGCCGTGATTGTGGGCTATTTCCACAATCGCCTTCAAATCGGCGCTGATTCCGAAATAAGTGGGATTGATGACGAGAAGCCCTTTCGCATCGCTATGCTCCTTGATCGTCTTCTCCACAGCTTTTGGAGAGATGCCATGTGAAATCCCGAATGTTTTATCAACCTCTGGCGTGATGAAAACAGGGATGGCCCCTGCAAATACAATTGCCGACATGACGGATTTATGGACATTCCTTGGCACGATAATTTTATCTCCAGGCCCGCAAACACTCATGATCATCGTCATGATGGCGCCGCTTGTTCCCTGGACAGAAAAGAATGTATGGTCGGCACCGAAGGCCTCTGCAGCCAGATCTTGTGCTTCTTTGATGATTCCTTTCGGTGCATGGAGGTCATCGAGCGGCAAAATATTGATTAAATCGATGGATAATGCGTTGTCCCCAATAAAGTTACGGAATTCATTTTCCATGCCATATCCCTTTTTATGCCCAGGTATGTGAAACTGGACTGGGTTTCTTTCAGCATGGCGAATCAAACCGGTAAACAGGGGGGTTTGAAGTTGTGACAATAGTGTACACCTCTTTGCAAGTATTTTTCCCAAACCTCTTTGTTCCTTAATAACAATACCCGTGGTACACTTGAAGAAACAAAACAAGAGAATTATAACATTTTTAGAATATTTTTCATAGAAAAAAATCTTCTGTTTTCGGTAAGTCGGCAACAGCGGAAAAATAGGAAAGGATGATGCTTTATGAAATGGAATACCCGCATAACTGAATTGCTCGGCATTAAATACCCGATTATTCAGGGAGGATTGGCGCATCTTGCATACTCGGAGTTGGCTGCTGCTGTGTCGAATGCAGGAGGGTTGGGGCAGGTGACAGCTTTAAGCCTGGACGAACCCGCACAATTAAGGGAAGAAATGCGTAAGGTGAAGAAGTTGACTGATAAGCCATTCGGGGTTAATTTTGCGATCGGGGACCATGGCCGGCCTTTTGAGCATTTTCTGGAAGCCGCATTGGAAGAAGGCCTTTCCATTGTAAGCATAACAGGGGGAAATCCGAAACCGGTCTTCGACATGCTCGAAGGGACAGGTGTGAAAAAGCTCGTCCTCGTTGCTGCCAAAAGACAGGCGGTGAAAGCGGAAGAGCTTGGGGCCGATGCTGTCATGGTTGTCGGACAGGAAGGGGGCGGCCATCTCGGAAGGAATGACACGGGTACAATCGTACTTGTTCCACAGGTTGTTGATGCTCTATCCATCCCGGTGATTGCATCAGGGGGGATAGGAGACGGAAGAGGGCTTATGGCAGCGATTAGCCTTGGTGCGGAAGGTGTGGAAATGGGAACGAGATTCATAGCGACTAAAGAATGTGTGCATGCAAGTGCTGTATATAAGGATGCCTTGCTGAATGGAACGGAACAGGATACCGTCGTCATAAAGCGTTCCATCGGTGCGCCGGCAAGGGCAATCGCCAATGGATGGACCGAAAAGATTCTGAAGCTTGAAGCTGAACAGGCAGGCTATGAAGGCTTAAAAGAATACATAAGCGGCAATACTAACAAAAAGTTCATCCATGATGGTAAAATGGATGAGGGGTACGCTTGGGCCGGCCAGGTAATGGGATTGATTAAAGATGTGCCTTCCTGCGGGGATTTGATCGGAAACATTATTGCTGATGCCGAGCGCATACGGGCCAAATGGCAGAATTAGTGAAAGAAAGAGTGATCATAATGGAATACCAATATCCGATAGACATGGATTGGAGCACCGAGGAAATAGTCGATGTCATCGCCTTCTTCGAAGCAGTTGAAAGCGTATATGAAAACGGGTATGAAAGAAGTGCGTTCATGGATAAATACCGCACATTCAAATCGATTGTACCCGGCATAGCCGAAGAAAAAAGAATCGGCAAAGAATTTGAGGAAGTAAGCGGCTATTCATTATACCGCGCAGTCCAGGCAGCAAGGAAAGCACAGGATGGAGAAAAAGTAAAGCTGTAATAGAATAAGGAAGAGAAAAAGCGCCCTATGCCATGATGCTAGGGCGCTTATCGCTTATTACGATAGGTTTATTTCATTTTGTACAGGGGTAATAGTTTTACAAATACATCATGAATCGTTTGAACGAATGCATCATCGGACATTTTGACAGACTCGTCACGAGGGATTTGGATACCGCATAGCAGTTCAGCTTTTTTGACTGACTGCAATCTTTGGAACATCTTCTCCAAATCATCCTGTGCCAGATCTTTATGAGGAATCGCCTCTGGTTTTGTATGATCGGTAGACCAAACAAAATCATCGGGTATAAGATTTTTGATTGTAGCAGCATTGTCCATAAATTTTTTGCCTATTTCACCTTTAGAAGGAGCTTCGTAAATAACGGCATACCAGACAAATGCGTGTGTTTCCCATAAGCCGATCTGGAAATGCGGCAGCATTTTATATCCGCGCTTATTTGGCGCAAAAGCCACCCACGTATCATTAGGTGGATTTATGGTTCTTCTGGCATGCTTCGCCACATGGGGAAACATTTCTTCTCCTGCCAATACCGACAGTTCTTGAGAGAAATAGGTGCCGAGGTTGTCCAATTTCGGACGGATGCGTTGAACCAATGCTTCCATCCTTGGCTCCAGCCCGTCGATTTTAAAAACATTAAAATCTTCGGCAGTGAATCCTGAAATGTTCATTAGGTTGCCTCCTGCTTTCTATGTTATGAATCTATAGTAACATAGCAAGCCTGCACAATGGAAATGATGTGCAGGGTTACTTTTTTCCTTAGGGGCTGCCATTTCAGTTGAAGGATATAGGGGAAACAATTCGGATGGGGAAACTACTATTCTATTACACGGAAGGGGATAAACCGAAATGAAACAGGTAATGAATACAACACAAAAAGCTAGCCAATTTGATAAATACAGGACAGCTGTTCTAAGGATGGAACTTGACTATGAGCTTGCTACTTTATATGAAGCGATCAATGAAGATGACAACAGAAAAAAAGTGCAATGCAAAAATAAACTGGAAAAAATCCGCAAAGAATTAATCAGACTACAGGCATTGTGATTGCAGATTGGAATAATGAAGAAGATAATAGTATACACATTACTCAAAACGGGTCCTTCATTCATAGTAATGGGCTCGTTTTGCATTTATCCTGATTCTGTACCGCAGGATTAATCGATATAAGAAAGGCATTCCAGATTTTGGGGATGCTGTAAAGCATATTTTATGGATAACTGCAGAATGGACAGATTGGAAGCTGCCGGCCTATGGTGCATTTTTTACAGACAGGGCTTTAAAGGCACAATTCGGAACTGAGCTGCACATAAATAATTTTGTTGGGCTGAAGGGCAAACTAAGCAGTATCCGGAAGGGGCAGTGATGATATGGAAGGTTATTGGAATGAGTTAGAGGAAACTGCGAAGGAATGGCTTTTTGAAGCCGGGGAGTATATCAAGCGTTCCTTTTCTGCGACTTTACAAATCGAGGCTAAATCACATAAAAATGATCTGGTCACCAACATTGATAAAGAAGTGGAAGAGTTCATATTAGGCAAGATCGAGAGAGCGTACCCTGACCATCTCATTTTGGGGGAAGAAGGGACAGGGCATGATATTTCCGATTTCAACAAGGGGATTGTATGGGTTGTCGATCCGATTGACGGCACTTTGAATTTTATCCATCAGAATCGGGATTTCGCCATTTCGATTGGCGTCTTTGAAGAAGGAAAGGGCAAAGTAGGTCTCATATATGATGTGATGAGGAATGAAATATACCATGCGATTGCAGGCGAAGGAGCGTTCGTGAATGGAGAAAGGCTGGCACCCCTGAAGCCTGCCAAACTGGAGGAGTCGATCGTCGGATTGAATGCTTTCTGGATAAGTAATGAAGGACTAACGCAAAATAGCGGGCTGCTTCAAGTGGCTCGAAAGGCAAGAGGGACAAGATCGTATGGTTCTGCGGCCATTGAGATTGCTAATGTGGCTGCCGGGAGATTGGATGCATATCTTTCATTCAATCTCGCACCTTGGGATGTTGCGGGCGGTTCTGTTATTGTAAGGGAACTTGGGGGGATCATTACCGATATTGAAGGCGATGAATTGCCGCCTTTCAAAAAATCTACCTTCCTTGCGGCGAAGCCTGAAATACATGAGGAAATTGTCCGTCAATTAAAAGAGCCGTAATCCGTTTGACGGACTGCGGCTCTTTTAATCATTATTGGGTTGAGTACTATAGTTTCCCTAAATCGCGGTATTTCTTTTTGGTTGCAAAACCGTATCCCATCACTGCGCATAATACCAGGATAGCCAAAATGATCAGCAGAGGGTTGCGTAAGGCAACCGCAGCGCCAATGCCGGCCATGGAAAGTGTCGCCAATAACGACAGCAGCAAGAATATGCCTTTCCCTTTCATGTAGTTCACCCCTTTGCCTAACGTAAACCGGCGTCTGCATCCACTTCAAGAATTTCCACGAGAAATAAGAGTGCGAATGTGGGCAGCCGCCATGTAAATGCTCGATTCGGCCAGCGGGAAAGAAGAACGCCCCGTTGGCTGAAGTTTCAATTAATAAAGCACAGAATAGAAATAATTAGGATTCTTTGCGTTTATATGGTATTATATATTAGTTAAACTTGAAAACATAGGAGTGGAAACGCTTGAATCTTCGTACAGATATACGCAATATAGCTATTATAGCACACGTTGACCACGGGAAAACAACTTTGGTCGACCAATTATTAAAACAGTCAGGCACTTTCAGAGAGAACGAACATGTTGAAGAAAGAGCGATGGATTCCAACGATATTGAAAGAGAACGCGGAATTACGATCCTTGCGAAAAATACAGCAGTTCAATATAAAGATACAAAAATTAATATACTTGATACACCAGGGCACGCTGACTTCGGGGGCGAAGTAGAACGTATCATGAAAATGGTCGACGGTGTGGTTTTGGTGGTTGATGCATACGAAGGATGCATGCCGCAAACACGTTTTGTATTGAAAAAGGCGCTTGAACAAAAGATTACGCCGATCGTAGTTGTGAATAAAATCGACCGTGATGCTGCAAGGCCGGAAGAAGTGGTTGATGAAGTAATCGATCTATTCATCGAATTGGATGCATCTGAAGACCAATTGGAATTCCCGGTTGTATATGCTTCAGGCATTAACGGAACTTCATCATTGAGCCCGGATCCTGCTGATCAGGAAGAGAACATGCAATCCTTGTTCGAATCGATTGTAGAACATATTCCGGCTCCTGTTGATAACCGTGAAGAGCCGCTTCAATTCCAGACAGCACTTCTTGATTACAACGATTATGTTGGCCGTATCGGAATCGGACGTGTATTCCGCGGTACTATGAAAGTCGGACAAGAAGTTGCACTTATGAAACTGGACGGTTCTGTTAAGAAGTTCCGTGTGACAAAAATCTTCGGTTTCTCAGGATTGAAACGTGTAGAAATCAATGAAGCATATGCAGGTGATCTTGTAGCTGTTTCCGGTATGGAAGACATCAACGTAGGGGAGACTGTTTGTCCTGCTGACCAACAGGAAGCACTTCCGGTTCTTCGCATTGATGAGCCTACATTGCAAATGACATTCCTTGTGAATAACAGTCCATTTGCTGGCCGTGAAGGGAAATGGGTAACAGCACGTAAGATCGAAGAGCGACTGCAATTGCAATTGCAGACTGACGTATCTCTTCGTGTCGACCCGACTGATTCCCCGGATGAGTGGATCATTTCCGGACGCGGTGAATTGCACTTATCCATTCTGATCGAAAACATGAGACGGGAAGGTTTCGAGCTTCAGGTTTCTAAGCCGGAAGTTATCGTCCGTATGATTGATGGAGTACGTTGTGAACCGATTGAACGTGTACAGATCGATGTACCTGAAGAGCATACTGGTGCAATCATGGAATCGCTTGGTGCACGTAAAGGTGAAATGCTGGATATGATCAATAATGGAAATGGCCAGGTTCGCCTTGTGTTTAATGTACCGGCTCGCGGATTGATCGGATATTCCACTGAGTTCCTTACATTGACTCGTGGCTTTGGTATTCTGAACCACACATTTGACAGCTATCAGCCAATGGCTACAGGACAAGTCGGCGGACGCCGCCAAGGTGTTCTGGTTTCCATGGAGACTGGTAAAGCAACTCAATACGGTATTATGGGCGTTGAAGACCGTGGCGTTATTTTTGTTGAGCCTGGCACAGAAATATACGAAGGCATGATCGTCGGGGAACACAACCGTGAAAACGATCTGACTGTCAATATCGTTAAGGCGAAACAGATGACCAATATGCGTTCTGCAAATAAAGACCAAACAACGACTATGAAGAAGCCGCGTATTATGTCATTGGAAGAAGCGCTTGAATACCTGAATGATGATGAGTACTGTGAAGTTACGCCGGAGAGCATCCGCCTTCGCAAGAAAATCCTTGATAAAGGTGAGCGCGAGCGCGTGGCTAAGAAGAAAAAATACGCTGAACAGAATTAATGTTATCCAGACCCAAAGGGCTATACGCCCTTTGGGTACTATTGCATTTTCTTTGAATATCTGATAATAGAATATATTCGGAACGTTCATTTATTTGGTCGTTCCTCTGAACAGTAAATCCCATGGGGAGCGGGGATTTTTTTGAAAGCAAGCAAGAAAGAACTTTCGTAATGCAAAGGGGGATATAGGGATGAATTCAATCGTTACCGAAAGGATGACATTTTTTGCATCTTTATTTGAGGTGTACCAAAATCCGGAAGCAGGCATGCGCTATTTGTATGTGACAGTTTTCCTGCTGGCTGTTGTCGTCTACAAACTGGGCTTTGCGAGAAAATTGGCCTTATGGCAAAACCTTATCATTTATGTTTGCATGGCGCTTGGCTGCACAATCCTGTCATTCTTTGCGGCATTTTTGCCGATTGCGGAAGGGTTGGCCATTACGGCTATCTTTTTGGCGATCTACCGTTTCAGGCTTCATTTGCACAGGAAGGAAGGAGAACAAAAAAGCGCCGGGCAATAATATGGGAGAACAGGGGGAGTATATATGAAATCACTTCAAGATGCTCTATACAACTGGTTATCCATTAAAGTCGTCAGTGATGCAAGGCCGGAAGATAAAGCGGCGAGCGAAACAACGGAAATGTTCTACACTATTTTGCTTAATGACTATAATATTTCCGATATCCATATTCAAAAGGAAGACGAAATGTATATGCTTTCTTATACAAAAGAGGGACAAAAGGGAACGAGCCGTTTTCCTGCTGAATTGATCGACTGTATGCTTGACAGCATCAACGAGAACCCGGAACGCTATAAAAATTATCAGTGAACAGATGTATTGAACCTGGAAGGATTGTTTACAGGGGAAGCAATTATCAGAGTTTATTTCCTTTCAGGGGGTAGGCTCATTTTTTTGTTTACTGAATTAATATCTGTGTTAAGCTGAGGAGGATTATATTCAATCTAAGATTTGCTCCGCCAGCTCAAGAAGGCAGCTTCGCATAGGAGAAAGTCTCTCCTGCGAAGCTGCCTTCTTTTGTTTGTCTCTTGTTGTTATTCTACCAATCGTTTTCTTTTCTATGGGGCTTTCTGAAGACGAAATCTCCAGTATTCAGCCGTTCTTTCGTTTTCTCTTCAATTCTAGTATAGCAGGACTGGCACATATGGGTATGAATAGGGCGGTTCCTTAATCTTTTTGCCTCCGGGGAGTCATCGGGAAGGCTTTCAATTTTATCGCAAATAACACATTTCACTCTCATAATAGCACCTCAAGCAATCATAAGTTTCATATAGATCCTTTAACATGCAGCCATTCATATGACTTTGCGGGAATAACTGACTATGCCCCGCAGTCTTTTGGGGAATGGCGATTGCAAAAATAAGTATAACATATTAGCTCTTATTATCATATTTGAAATGACCGCTTAATCGGGCAATGATCCTAATGGAAGAAACAAAAAATATGCCTATTTTTTTGCTGAAACAGGTATGGACATGCTGCCATTGCGGCAGTTTTCAAATAAGTCTTCGCGATGGAAATGGACAGACATGTAAAGATAATCCTTCTAACTGATGTACAACCTTCATATATTTTTAGCAAACCCAGTTACAAATCATATAATGAATATCACCCAGATAAAAAGGTGATACGAAGGGGCGTTAACCGAATCTCTCCAGGCAGGAGGCATTATATTGGAAAAAATATATGTATTGGATACCAATGTGCTATTGCAGGACCCGTATTCCATCTTTT
>CAKQBC010000084.1 GCA_934215995.1 uncultured Bacillus sp.
CACTGTATCGCATCTTTTTTTCTTTGCGGTGACCTGGTGGGCGCTGCAAGCGCTGAATTTTGA
The DNA here is from genome assembly GCA_934215995.1 of uncultured Bacillus sp. GTDB lineage: Bacteria > Bacillota > Bacilli > Bacillales > DSM-1321 > Bacillus_AD. The sequence continues at coordinate 64 of CAKQBC010000084.1, forward strand.
AAAATTGCTGCGGGCCAATAAAGTAGTCCAGGCAAGATTGCTATATATATTACTAACCGTGGCAATCGGCTCACTGGTGAGCAACTTCTTTTTGGATTATCTATCTTGGTCGTCGAATATGCCTTTTCTGTTTCAGGATTAATGGCATTTCCCGATAAGGCTTAAAGAGAGCTTCGTTTTATGTGAGTTTTGTAACATTTTTTTTGTCGAAAAGTAACCAATTTACATATGTATGCTAGAAACCTCTATGGAAACAATAGTTTCATAGGGGGGATAATTGTGAAAAAATTAAGACATGCATTATTGATTGGTTTTATCGCTATAAGTCTTGGGAATAGTACGACTGTGGCTAAAAGTGAGCCTTTCGCTCTATCCGTCATGTTGGAGGTATTGGAGCAAAAGGAAAATGTGCACGTGGATCAGTGGTCCATTATGGCCAGGGAAGCGGTCCGCTCAATTGATTCGGATAAGTCCTTTGTGAAAAAATGGGGAAGCATCAAGAAGAATGTGCCCGGTTTTGCGTGGAATATCGAAAGAGATTCTTCCAGGCTGATTGCAACAGGAACCAGGCGGCAGGACAGCGCGGAAGAAACGATTGTGATTGCGTCCAATCTATCATATGAAACGGAATCTTATATTACATATGAAATAAAAGGGACTGATTACTCGGCTGCGATAGAAAAGCTGGCCAAAAAGCGCACGGACGTGTTGTTTGAGCAAACTGCCACATTTTTCACTTGTGTTAAAGGGGATTTCAGTGATATTATGGATAAGGTTTTACCTTCTGAAATGAGTCACTGGCTGAAAGACTTTGAAGCTGTTGAGATAGAAAGCCTAAAGGAAGATGGCTTCCTGTCTGTAACTGCCCAATCGTCTTTATTCGAGCAATCATACCTTACTGAACATTATAATTTACAATTAGCCATGAGATATGATGGAATGGGCTCAAGTACTTCTTTTGTAATTGGCACACCTATCATAACATTTGAATATTAATATAGAGAAATTGGACGCGGAGGGGAATACTTTTGGATAAGATCATCGTCCGCGGCGGAAACAGACTGACTGGAGCTGTCAAAATTGAAGGAGCCAAAAACTCCGTACTGCCTGTTATCGCTGCAACACTATTAGCAAGCAATGGGAAATGCGTTATACACGACGTACCGACTCTCTCCGATGTATTTACGATCAATGAAGTGTTACGTAACTTAAATGCTGATGTGGCATTCGAAAATAATATGATAACTGTAGATGCATCAAGAGAGTTAAAAGATGAAGCGCCATTTGAATATGTACGTAAAATGCGTGCCTCAGTTTTGGTAATGGGCTCCTTGTTGGCGCGCAACGGGAGAGCAAGGGTTGCTTTGCCGGGCGGCTGCGCAATCGGATCTCGTCCATTAGACCAGCATCTGAAAGGCTTCGAAGCTATGGGTGCTGAAGTTAAAGTCGGAAACGGCTTCCTTGAAGCAGAAGTGAACGGAAAATTAAAAGGCGCTAAAATCTATTTGGATTTCCCAAGCGTGGGCGCTACTGAAAACATCATGATGGCCGCGACGCTTGCGGAAGGCACCACTATTTTGGAAAATGCCGCTAAAGAGCCGGAAATCGTCGACCTGCAAAACCTATTGAATAAAATGGGTGCGAAGGTGAAAGGCGCCGGTACAGGCACAATCCGCATTGAAGGTGTATCCGAATTATCAGGCGCGACTCATGCAATCATTCCTGACCGCATCGAAGCCGGTACGTTCATGGTTGCCGCTGCGATTACAGAAGGAAATGTACTCGTTAAAGGCGCTGTGGCAGAACATCTGTCATCCCTTATTTCCAAAATGGAAGAAATGGGCGTTACAATCATCGAGGAAGAGGAAGGTTTGCGTGTAATCGGCCCTAGCAAACTGAAAGCAGTCGATATTAAAACAATGCCTCATCCAGGGTTCCCTACAGATATGCAATCACAAATGATGGCATTGCTTCTTAAAGCAAAAGGCACAGGTGTGATTACAGAGACTGTATTCGAAAATCGCTTCATGCATGTGGAAGAATTCCGCCGCATGAATGCAGACATTAAGATCGAAGGCCGCTCTACAATCATTAATGGCCCTTCAAACCTTCAAGGCGCAGAAGTTGCTGCAACGGACCTTCGTGCTGCCGCTGCATTGATCCTTACAGGATTGGTTGCCGATGGCGTGACACGAGTGACGGAGCTTAAGCACTTGGACCGCGGATATGTGAATTTCCACGGGAAATTGGCGGCTCTTGGAGCTGACATCGAGCGCGTAAGCGAAAGTACAGCATCTGAAGCAGCTGTTGCTGACATTAAAGCTTAATAGATAATCAACAATAACCGACCGGCTATGTGAATTGCTGGCCGGTTATTTTTTTGGCTGTGTTATATTTTAGTGTTGATTTTGAAAGATACCGTTTATTGGAGCGAAGGGCGGTAACTCCTGCGGGATGAAGCGTGCAGGCCGATACACCGCAGGAGTGAAAGCGACAGGGAGGATTTGCGTGCCTCTCGCGGAAAGCGTCCGACCGTAGCGGAAATCAACAATGGCGTTTAACAGAACCATTTTTTATGTAATAAAAGCCATTGTCGAAAAAATGGCAAGCGCCATATTGCTCCTGTGTCCAGCCGATCTTCCAAGTTTGCCTGATGAACAGTGGTGCCGAAAAGTTATCAGATCCCCTTGCATGAAGAAACTTGTCATAAATGCGGCTTTGTCTCATAAACTCTTAAAGTAACAGACATTTAGAGGGGGCAAATACATGAAATCTACCCAACCTATTATCTTAGCAATGATCATAGTGACCCTTGCTGCCATGCTGATCCCCGCCATACTGGTCAATCCCTTTTCAGATGGGGACGCCGGCGGGAGCGGAACGGTGAAAGAGGAACCGTTCAATAAGAAGGAAACGGATATAAGCTTGCTGGAGAAATCCGAAATAGAGGTAGCGGTTTGGAGAAGTAATGCAAACAAAATTGAGAAGCTGCCCCTTGAAAAATACATAGCGGGAGTAGTCGCAGCCGAAATGCCTGTCGATTTTGAAGTCGAAGCCCTGAAGGCCCAAGCACTGACAGCGAGAACCTACATTATGAACCATATGCTGAGAGATGGCAAAGAGGCGAACGGAGCCGATGTCACCGATACGGTTGAGCATCAGGTCTATAAGGACTTTGGTGAACTGAAGCGGGCATGGGGTGCGGACTATGATAAGAAACTGAATAAGGTTGCCCGTGCGGTACTTGAAACGGAAGGCCAAATCTTAACGTATAATGGAAAACCGATTACGGCGACCTTTTTTTCGACAAGCAACGGATACACTGAAAACGCTGAAGACTTATGGGAAAACCCGTATCCTTATTTGACGAGCGTAGTGAGCCCGTGGGATGAAAGCTCTCCGAAATTCCATCACCAGACGGAAATCAGTGTGAAAGATTTCGAGAAACGGCTGGCTGTGAAACTGGATTCCAAGAGTATCGGCTCGATTATTGAACGCACGGGGGGGAATAGGGTGGCTTCCGTGAACATCAATGGCAAAGTGATCAGCGGCCAGGATGTCCGAGCGGCACTTGATTTAAAATCGACCGATTTCAGCTGGAAGCGAAAAGGCGATACGGTCATCATCACGACAAAAGGATATGGGCACGGTGTTGGCATGAGCCAATACGGGGCAAACGGGATGGCAAAGGAAGGCAAGGATTTTCGTGAAATCGTCACCCATTATTACCAGGGTGTTGAGATTACTTCCTCCAAAACTGTCGCTGAACAGCTGCTCGTGCAAAAATAAAGAGGCCGGGATTCATTCCCGGCTTCTTTTCTTATATAGCGACTTTTCTTTTCCCGGTCCGAAATGAAGGATTCATGATTGTCTTTCCTTTTGCTTATTGAGGAAACATCCGGTTGAGTACGCTTTTCTTCCTGTGGAAATAATGGTAGCGTATATGCCCCCATACAGCAGCTACCCCGATACAATCCTTCAGCAGGTCGAACCAGGATGCCGAACGGTAAGGGTAGAAGGATTGGTGGATTTCATCAATCGCGCCGTACATGCAGGAAATGAGCGCGACAACAAGGCTTGTCCGCAATGTCAGTTTGCCATTGAAGCCGAGAGCCAGCACGAACAGGAAATAAAGAATGGCGAACTCGACCAAGTGAAGGCTTTCCTTTATGAAGCCGTCCAGCTCTGAGTCGGGAAGCTCGATGACCGTATCGGTAGGAAGGCTTGACAGCACCCAGATGAAGGCCATATACAGAATAGGGAGTGCCCATAAAAGAGGGCGGATCGATTTTTTCATATAGCAAAATTCCTTTCGAATGACGATGTCAGGCTTTCAGCAAACGCCTGTTTTCTTCGTTGCTCACCCGTTCCTCGGAATAGGTTTAAAGTTTTCATCTTTCTTATTTTCTCTTTTACGGCTATAACGTGCTTCGTCCGTATTGGAAACTTGCCCTGGCCAAGGTGCAAGCATCGGAGAAAGGATGGAAAACGATATGCCTTTAACCTGTCAGTTTACAATGTTACTATTGTATCACTAAATGGGAAAATAAAAATTTTTTAAATTATGTATATATTCCTGGCAACCTGCCCAAAATGGTTGCCAGAGGTGATAAATATGAGAGAGGAAGAAAAAAAGCGTAAGTCCCAAAAATCAGGGGTCAAACGTCTTCTTTCAAAACGTTGGGCATTACCAGCCATTTATTTAGCCAGTGCAGCTTTGTTATTGACTGCAATTCTTTGGTTCCAGGATGACAGCAGGGATTTAAGCAACTCAGATAATACGACTGATCCGAAGACAGAAGACACAAGCAAGGTGGATGGACAGGATGCTGTAGAAGTTAACACGAAGCAGGAAAATGTCGCATGGCCGCTTGCCGAAAAAGATCAATCTGTGATCAAAAAGGAATTCTACGATCTTAACGGATCGAAAGAAAGCCAAGAAAACGCCCTTATCCACTATGACAACAAATATGAATTGAGTCGTGGAATCGATGTGGCGAAAAAGGATGGCAGCACATTCGATGTATTGGCTGCTGTCAGCGGTAAAGTAACAAAAGTACAGGAAGACACATTGCTTGGAAACGTCATAGAAGTGGATCACGGGAACGGCATTACAACTAAGTACCAGTCCGTAACAGATATCGCAGTCAAAGTAGGGGACAAAGTGGAAAAAGGCCAACCGCTTGCTAAAGCAGGCCAAAGCTTGCTGAATAAAGAAGCCGGCATCCATGTTCACTTTGAAATCCGCAAGGACAATGTAGCGGTCAACCCGGTTGAATACTTCGAGAAATCGGTCAGCGCACTGATTGAAGCTGAAGCGGTAAATGCTGAAGTTGAAACAGAAGAAACGGAAGCAGCCGAAGAATCAAATGAAGAACCGGCTGAAGAAGATGCAGCGGGCAACGATTCAACAGAAGAAGAAACACAAGAATAAGCAACCCATAAAAGGAGCTTGGAGGGCAGATGCCCCCAAGCTCCTTTTTTTGTGTCATGCAGGACACAAAATTCTAAAAAGTTTGCGCGGCATTACTATTGTGCGGGATTGCCGGGGATTGGATAATGGAAGTAGAGAGGCAATTCGGAAAAATAGCCGGATAGGAGGAATACGGATGGATGGACAGTTGGGAAGCTTGATGGAAACCATGGGAGATCATCCGATTTTTAGAGATGCAGATGATGAAGTGCTTATGGCTCTGAGCGGTTCGTGTGCCATTAGAACGTACGAGCCGATGGATGTGATCCTCTACCCCCATGAAGAGCGGAAGGGGCTTCTTACAGTGCTTGCCGGTACTGCTGAAGTCTGTGTGGAGGATGAAGTCCTTGAAATTGTCCGGCAAGGAGAGATGATCGGTTTTTCAAGCCTATACAGGCTATTCGAATCGGAAAGCGCTCCTGCGCCAACAGGGGAAGCACAGGTGGAAGTAAGGGCTATAGAGAAGGTAAAGGCTTTATTCATACCCTTTGAAGCGATAGTGATACGATGGACCGATCCGAATGTGCGTGAATATTTGCTCCGCCAGATTACGGAGAGACTGATGGATGTTTATGGGTCACTCGCTGAGCAGGTAAGTCTTTCGAGACGCTTTGGCGACCGTGATGCCCTGGTTCTTAGGGTTCAGGATCTTATGGCGACGAACATCGTGTATTGCGAGCCGGAAACCCCTATCCGGGAGGCAGCTGCCAGGATGACGGATAACCGTGTCAGCTCTATTATTGTTTCGGAAGGCAAGAGCCTGAAAGGCATCATTACCGAAAGGGATATCGTGGGGAAAGTTGTGGCTGGGAATCGTTCTCTCGATGAACCCGCCAGCAAAATCATGACCCCTGAGCCTTACACAATCTCCCGCTTTTCCTATTACTACGATGCATTCACAACCCTGTTGCTGAAAGGTGTGAAACATCTGCCTGTCGTTGATCGGGAGGAAGTATGCGGAATGATTTCACTATCCGACCTGCTTAATAAAAAAAATGAGGGCATGATGAAAACCATCCAAACGATCGAGGAAGCTGATGAAGAGAGCCTGCCTCGTGTAAAGGATGCAATTTATGCAGTTTTTGAAACCTTGCTGGATAAAAAAGTACCGGCGGCTGAAATATTGACTACAGTTACGAAATTGTATGACAGGCTCATCAAACGGGCAGTGGAAATCGCAGTTTCCGATGTGGAGCGGACCACCGGTAAAAAGCCTCCCCTGCTATTTGGATTGTATATGATGGGCAGTGCCGGCAGAGAAGAGCAGTTCATGCTGACAGACCAGGACCACTTCCTTGTATACGAAGACACGGATAACCCGGAGCATGAAGCCTATTTTAAGCTGCTGGGGGAGAGGATTGTACACTTTATGGAAGTAGGCGGCTATGCAAGATGCAAAGGGCTGATGATGTCGAGTGAAACCGATTGGCGCGGTTCCATCCAGGAATGGAAAAACCGTGTAAGGGAGTGGGGTGTCGTTTCCACAAACGATCAGCTGCTGAAAGCGATCAATTTCTTCTCCTACCGGCTTGTCTATGGAAGCAAGGAGCTTCACCGAACCTTCGAGGATGCAATGGAAGAGACACTGTCCTGTTGCAGGAGGTTTTTGTACCGTCTGGCTGAGGTGGAAAGGGAGAGGCCTGTCACGGCGCTCGGGAATCCGATCCGCTCTCTGTTCAGGCTTGAAAAAAGAAGCATCGACATGAAAAAGGAAATCCTCTTCCCTTATCATCATGGCCTGCAGATTTTGTCCATGATTCATGGTATCATCTCAGGGACGCCATTTGAACGGCTTGATGCTCTTGCAAGGAAAGGCGCGATAGAGGAGAGCTTCGCTAATGATGTGAAAGAAGCAATGAATGTTGTGCTCGGCCTTTATGTCAGGCTGAAGAACGGGCAGTCGAAAAGGGGAGAAGAACTCTCAAGCATTTTGCCTTTTGCAGTTCTGTCAACAAGGGAGAAAGAAGAATTGATCATCAGCATGAAGCTTCTTAAGGAAATGCAGAATAAGATTTTCTTCCACTTCCATATGAGAATTTAGGGGGGATTTCCTATTTTTATTTTAAGAAAAAACATGGATTGCCCATTGAATTATGAACGTCTTCCTTTGACGACACCTCTCTCGGACATGGCCTTCACCGTCTATGATACTGAGGCTACCGGATTCCAGGTCGCCAAGGATGACCGGATGATCGAATTGGGGGCAGTGGTCGTCAAGGGACTGGAAGTCTGCGAAGAACGGCAATTTCAGACATACGTAAACCCGCATAGACAAATTTCTCGGGAAATAACAGAACTTACATCTATTTCCAGGGAAATGGTCGAAAATGCACCGAATGCGCTGGAGGCGATATCCAATTTTTTTGAGTTTGTCGAAAAGAGCAATAGTGCGAGCTTTGTCGGCCACCATGTAGCGTTTGATATGCTTGTATTGAAGCATGAATTGAAACGGGAAAAGTTATCATACAGGAAATACATGTCGATCGATACACTTGACCTGATCCGTATTGTATCTCCTGAGCAAGAAGGAAAAGACCTGGAAGCATATGCGCAATCTTTTCGGACGAAAATATACCCGAGGCATTCCGCCCTTGGGGATGCCCTGACGACTGCCCATTTATTTGTGGAGCTTCTTTGTCGCCTCGAGGATCGCGGAATAAAAACATTCGGCGAGTTATTGCGGCTTATCAGAAAATGATGCAGCCCGCCCAGCGGGGAACCGATATGTAGACAGAACAGGCCCATTTTTTCAAAAAAAGCCTTTATACCTTGTCCTTCTTATGATTTTCGTGCATAATACCTCGCCCAAGCTAATAAAATGATACAAACCTTACAAAGAGAGTGGGTGGGGTGAGGAATCGTTGATTTCAATGTTGCCATTTTTCAAATAGATGTTCCTTCTAACCTGGAGAGCAGACACTAATTTACCTAAAAGGAGCGGATCCCATTTCACACTTCTCACATCCAACTTAGGGAGGTAGAGTGGTGTGCACGATTACATCAAAGAAAGAACAATCAAGATTGGAAA
>CAKQBC010000085.1 GCA_934215995.1 uncultured Bacillus sp.
GTGCTGGGTGTCATCAATCCGGTCAAAGAACTGGCACGCATTGCCCATGAAAATGGAGCAGTTATGGTTGTTGACGGAGCGCAGGGAGCACCGCATATAAAGATCGATGTACAGGATCTTGATTGCGATTTCTATGCCTTCTCGGGACATAAAATGTGCGGTCCGACCGGCATTGGTGTGCTGTATGGAAAAAAAGCACTCCTTGAAGAGATGCCTCCTGTTGAATTTGGGGGAGAGATGATTGATTTTGTTGAGTTATTCGATTCAACCTGGAAAGAGCTTCCCTGGAAGTTCGAAGGCGGAACGCCTATAATAGCAGGGGCAATCGGATTGGGCGCTGCAATCGACTATATCGAAGGCATAGGCCTGGACGAAATCGAAAAACATGAACATAAGCTTGCTGCCTATGCAATGGATCGTATGTCCGGCATAGAAGGACTGACAATCTATGGACCGCGCGACGCAGCAAAGCGTGCAGGCGTGATCACCTTCAACCTTGAAGAGGTGCATCCTCATGATGTTGCCACTGTACTAGATGCTGAAGGCATCGCGATCCGGGCAGGGCATCACTGTGCACAGCCTTTGATGAGATGGCTTAAAGCTTCATCGACTGCACGTGCAAGTTTTTATCTATACAATACAGAAGAAGATATTGATAAGCTGGTAGCCGGCCTAATCAAAACAAAGGAGTATTTCGGCAATGTCTTTTAATAATTTGGATACCCTTTATCGCCAAGTCATCATGGATCATTATAAAAATCCACGAAACAAAGGGAGCCTTGAAGAAGGCAATCTGACAATCGATATGAATAATCCGACTTGTGGAGACCGTATACATCTGACCTTGCAGGTGGAGGATGGAATCGTCAAAAACGTAAAATTTGACGGTGAAGGTTGTTCAATCTCCATGTCATCCGCCAGCATGATGACTCAAGCCATCAAAGGGAAGGATGTAGAAACAGCTTTTAAGATGTCTTCTATCTTTTCAAATATGATGCAAGGCAAGGATGTTGAAACCGATGATCTTGATCTCGGCGACATCGAAGCATTGCAGGGCGTTTCCAAATTTCCGGCCCGTATTAAATGCGCAACATTAGCATGGAAGGCCATGGAAAAAGGATTGAAGGATAAGGAATAAATTTTTGGGAGATGGTCTTATAAGGACCTTTCTTTCATTGAAATGGAGGGCAACGACTTATGGCTAAAAAGATGCCAGAAATCGGCGATTATAAATATGGGTTTTCCGATCGCGACGTGTCCATCTTCCGTTCTAAGCGCGGATTGACACAGGAAATCGTTGAAGAAATCTCGAGAATGAAAAACGAACCACAATGGATGCTGGATTTCCGTCTGAAATCCCTTAAGCATTTCTACAATATGCCAATGCCTCAATGGGGTGGCGAACTATCCGGGTTGAATTTCGATGAAATCACTTATTATGTCAAGCCTTCTGAGAAGTCCGAGAAGTCTTGGGATGAAGTGCCGGAAGAAATCAAGCAAACATTCGATAAGCTGGGTATCCCGGAAGCAGAACAGAAGTATCTTGCAGGGGTATCAGCCCAATATGAGTCAGAGGTTGTATACCATAACATGAAGGAAGACCTTGAAGCCCAAGGCATCGTGTTTAAGGATACTGACTCTGCCCTTAAGGAAAATGAGGATATTTTCCGCGAGCACTGGGCAACTGTCATTCCTCCGACAGACAACAAATTTGCAGCATTGAACTCTGCTGTATGGTCAGGCGGTTCATTCATTTATGTTCCGAAAGGGATAAAATTGGATACGCCGCTTCAAGCGTATTTCCGAATCAACTCCGAGAACATGGGACAATTCGAACGTACGCTGATCATTGTTGATGAAGGCGCAAGCGTACACTATGTTGAAGGATGTACTGCCCCAGTCTACACAACGAACTCGCTTCATAGTGCGGTTGTTGAAATCATCATCAAAAAAGATGCATACTGCCGCTACACGACGATCCAAAACTGGGCGAACAACGTGTATAACCTTGTTACGAAGCGTGCGGTATGTGATGCAAACGCAACGATGGAATGGATCGACGGAAACATCGGTTCTAAGCTGACTATGAAATATCCTGCTGTTATCCTTAAAGGAGAAGGTGCAAGAGGCATGACATTGTCCATTGCCCTTGCAGGTAAAGGACAGCACCAGGATGCAGGTGCGAAAATGATCCACTTAGCGCCGAATACTTCTTCAACAATTGTTTCGAAGTCCATTTCGAAACAAGGCGGAAAAGTAACATACCGCGGGATCGTCCATTTTGGACGCAAAGCGGATGGAGCTCGTGCTAACATCGAGTGCGATACGCTGATCATGGATAACAAATCAACTTCAGATACAATTCCTTACAATGAGATCTTGAATGACAACATTTCATTGGAGCATGAAGCGAAAGTTTCCAAAGTGTCTGAAGAGCAATTGTTCTACTTGATGAGCCGTGGAATTTCCGAGCAGGAAGCTACGGAAATGATCGTAATGGGCTTCATCGAGCCATTCACAAAAGAACTGCCAATGGAATATGCAGTAGAGATGAACCGTTTGATCAAGTTCGAAATGGAAGGTTCAATCGGTTAAGACCGAGTGCAGCTGAAAATATCATAAAACTGATTCGACCTTTTTAACGAAAGGTTGGGTCAGTTTTATTTTTTTAATGATTCATGGGGAAAGAGAATTACCTGCAGACCGTCAGGATGAATTGGTGAAATTGCGTTCTCTTTATGGAATGTAAACAGAAACGCATAAGAAGGATAACCAGAGAAGGGTAAACAGAAATTCTACAAGCATTACATGATATTTTTACAAACAGCCAAGATAAAACAAGAGGAAAGACCTTTGGGTTTATTGAAAGAACGGCTTGCTTAAACCAGCCTTTCTGCAATGAATCCCAAAGGTTTTTTGTGTGGCGGCTATACGGAATGGATTGTTCTTCTGTCCGGAAGAGGCTGCATTGCAATCAATTGTTATTGCTTGCATTTTTAAGGGTTCTGCCTAATAGTAATATAATAACAAACGGACTTGTATAGGCATGTTCATAATCATATATCCTAAAATCTGTCCCGTACGTCTTCATTAATCCTGCATTTTCAGCTGGCAATCAACAAAAGTGATTTCATCTGAAAATCGGCTGGAATATGTGAAGCCTAAAGGGTCTGGAGCTGTCGATTTAGCCTGCAGGCAGCGGCAGGAAGATATGGCAGATAAGAAGCAGGCAGGGGTTATACGGGACAAGCTTTCCTATGCCCTTTTTGATTGGCAATTATGGTAGTATTAGAATAATTAAACTTTTACAGCAGAGTGTGAGAAAAATGATCAATATCGGACTGACAGGATGGGGAGACCACGAATCATTATATGGCAGCAAGATGCAATCTTATAAAAAGTTGCAGGCATACAGTGAACATTTTCCGATTGTGGAAGTGGATGCAGCCTTTTATGCGATTCAGCCGAGGAAAAATTCGGAGAAGTGGATACAGGAAACACCGGAGAAGTTTCAATTCATCGTAAAGGCTTATCAGGGGATGACAGGGCATACAAGGGGAGAAATACCTTTTGAAAGCCGTGATGAGATGTTTGCCGCTTTCCGTGAATCATTGAAACCATACCAGGAGCATGGGAAGCTTGCCATGGCCCTGTTTCAGTTTCCTCCCTGGTTTGATTGCAAGAGGGCAAACGTGGATTATATCAGATGGTGCAGGGAGCAATGCCCGGATTTGCCGCTTGCACTTGAGTTCAGGAACCGAACCTGGTTTTCTGAAACGTACCGGGAAAAGACGCTGCAATTTATGGAGGAAGGCGATTGGATCCATAGTATCTGTGATGAGCCGCAGGCGGGTGAAGGATCGGTCCCTACGGTTCTTCAAGCGACGAATAAACAAAAGACGCTTATCCGCATGCATGGAAGGAACGTCTATGGCTGGAACAAGCCATCTTCCGGGGAGGAATGGAGGGCGGTCAGGTTTCTATACCGCTACAACAAAGAAGAATTGATGGAATGGGCTGGTCACATCAGGCAGCTTCAAAAGCAGACGAAGGAAATCTACATGGTATTCAATAATAATTCAGGCGGGGATGCAGCGGATAATGCTAAGGAGATGATCGGCTATCTCGGCTTGGAATATGATTCGCTGGCTCCAAAGCAGCTCGATTTATTCGGAGACCTTTGATGAGCGCCGGTTCGTGAAGTCGGGGCCGGTTTTTTGAGGGACCGTTCTGCATTCGAAAGAAGAGGCTTTAAGGCCGGCAAGGAAGGAGAGCTTGAATGTGGAATGGATATTTTTATTGCTGCTGACCGGATTGGGGGCAGGCATTATCGGCGCGCTGGTTGGTCTGGGCGGAGGGGTCATCATTGTTCCGGCCCTGCTGTATTTCCATTATTCATTGGGATATCTGGAGGGCTTGACGCCGCAGACGGCTGTAGGTGTTTCAACTGTCGTAATGATTGCAACCGGTCTTTCGTCAACAATTGCCTATACGAAAAAGAAAACCGTCGATTACAAAACAGGCTTCATTTTTTTCATGGGAAGCGGTCCTGGAGGAATTATCGGTTCCTATGCGAATAAAACGCTCGAACTGAATGATTTTAATTTATATTTCGGGTCGTTTGTAATAGTGATTTCAATTATTCTTTTTGTGAAGGACTACCTGAAGCCGCTCAATTTAATTGAGCATGCAAAAGTTAAGAAAACGTTCGTCGATCAAACCGGCAAGGAATATACATATGGGTACCAGCCTTGGCTCGTGCTTCTGATTGCTTTTGCGATCGGATTCTGTTCCGGGCTGTTCGGAATCGGGGGAGGTTCGCTGATTGTACCGGCGATGATCCTGTTATTTCTTTTCCCGCCGCATGTGGCTGTGGCAACGAGCATGTTTATCGTCTTTTTATCTTCTTTCACCAACTCCCTTACGCATATCTATTTAGGGAATGTTATTTGGCCCTACGCCCTCGTATTGATACCGGCTGCCTGGATTGGGGCGAAAACCGGGGCTGCCATCAACTCTAAGCTTCAAAGCAAAACAGTTGTAAGTATACTTAGGCTTGTCCTATTGGGAATCGGTTTAAAACTTGTATTCGAAGGCATAACGGGATGAAGCGGATGGAACCAGCGGGATACGCAAGGACCGCTGTCGCTGGCAGAATGCAATCTGTCCCTTTCCGAGAATTCTTTAGGAGAGGGGTCTTCCAGTCAGGTGTTGAGGGGTAAAATAAGAATAGCGAATTAAAAAGAGGGGAACCGAATGACAGAAATCTTACATTTCTACCATATCAATGATTTACATAGCCAATTTGACCATTGGCCAAGAATACAGAATTTGCTCCGTGAAAGGAAGAGCCTGCACAGCCAGGTGGGAGAAGAGATGTTCGTCCTAGATATCGGCGACCATGCCGACCGTGCCCACCCATATACTGAAGCCTCGCTTGGAAGCGGAAATGTGGAACTGCTGAACGAGATTGGCTGCCAGTATGCCACGATCGGCAATAATGAGGGTATCACCTTTCCTTTTGACACGTTGGATCATTTGTATGACCATGCCCGGTTTGATGTGCTCGTCTCCAATCTTTTTTACCAGAATGGGAAGCGGCCTGAATGGGCATTGCGATATAAGGTCCATACGACCAGGCAGGGGACTAGAATCGGCCTTCTGGGGGCGACAGCCAATTTCCGGATCTTCTACGATTCTTTAGGGTGGAGAGTGACCGAACCGATTGAGGAAATCCGGCAGATTGTCGGGGATATCAGGGAGCAGTGTGATGTGATTGTTGTCCTTTCCCATCTGGGGATTGATGCAGATGAGAAAATGGCGGCTGAAATACCAGGCATCGACCTGATCCTCGGAGCGCATACACACCATATCCTCCATGAAGGGAAATTCGTCAATGGCACCTTGCTTTGCGGAGCGGGGAAAGGAGGAGTGTATGTCGGCCATGTGGAAATGGCGATTGGCGAAGACCATATCCCGCTTAAAAAGGAAGCAAGATTATATAATATGAATCAGGAACGGCCATTGCCCGATGAAGAAAGATTCCGGGTTGAGCTTAATGAAGCCGGCAAAAAGGGTATGGGCGATATTGTCTGCACACTTACGAGAGATATCGGGACAGAGTGGTTTAAGCCATCTGAGCTTCCTCAGCTTCTGTGCGATGAATTAATGGCTTATTGCGACGCCGACTGCTCTTTCCTCAATTCAGGCTTGCTGCTCGACAGCCTAAGGGCTGGGGATGTAAGCAGATATGATCTGCATCGCATCTGTCCCCATCCGATTAACCCATGCATAATTGAATTGAGCGGATCCGAACTGAAGGAAATCCTGATTCAGTCCATGGATCAGGAATGGCCGCATAAGCAAATCAAAGGGTTCGGGTTCAGGGGAGATATCCTCGGCATAATGGTTTACAGCAATGTTCAATTCAAGTCAAACCATGAGATTATGATAGGGAACGAAAAGTTGAACAGGCATGCAAGCTACAGATTGGCTATTCCTGATATGTTCACATTCGGTTACTTCTTTCCGCAGATTAAGAGAAGCGAGAAAAAACAATATGTTTTGCCGGAGTTCCTTCGTGATCTGCTGGCTATGAAACTTAGCGATCGCTCCAAATGAAAATAGGCCTTTTTGAGGGTTATTTTTTATGGGGAAATAGTCGCTGGCTTGGCTTGAACCGAGTGTTTTGCGGCTGCTGTCCAGCCTGGGCATCATATCCCCCAAAAGGCTTGCATAGTATGATAGGGGGAGTGATTTTATGATACATGTTGAGGTGGTCCGGATAGCTGAACGCCTGTTCACCGGAATTGAAGTGAAACTTCCGAAGACGACTCTGCTGGCGGTAGCATCCGATAAGGGTTATATTATGTGCGGGGCGCTCGATATCAAGCTTCTGAACGAGAAGCTCAGCGATCGGAAAATAGTGGCGGGCCGAGCGGTCGGGGTGCGTACAATAGACGACCTGCTGAATGCCCCGCTGGAGATGGTAACGGAAGAGGCGGAGCGGTTGGGCATCTATCCGGGGATGATCGGAAGGGCAGCTATGCTGAAAATGTGACAGTTCAGAAAAAATCCATTAAGACCTATCGAAAATTGTCGAGTAAGTATATAATTAGTCTAATCATAATTTGATTATTTTTACAATTAATCCATTTTATTGACAGAATATGCAGTGGGATAAGATCCTTCTTACAGGCATTATCCTATGAAGTTGTAAAACTATGTATGCAAATAGGAGCACTCCATGCGATTAATATCCACGGCACATTTGAGACATAATGATATATTGGGGAAAAGCATCATGAATGGCCGCAATCAAATCCTATTGAATGAAGGCGTCGTACTGACAGAACGGTTGATTAACCGGCTAATAGATTTGGGTATACCCTATGTATATGTCCGAGAGGCAAAAACGAAGCATATCATACCGGAATCATCCTGCAGCGATGAACTCCGCTACGAATCCATCGGGGCGATCGAGGATACATTCGCACAAGTCGGCAATAGTTCAACCATATCTGAAGGTTCCTTTGTCATGGAAAAGGCATCGAAAAAATTCATGAAGCTGATCCGGTCGATATTGGGCGAACTTCGCGATAAGAAAGATCTGCTCAATCTGCTGGCTGATGTTTATGCATACGACCAGTATATTTTCACGCATTCCTTCAATGTCACCTTGTATACATTGGCTATCGGGATGGAAATGGGGCTTGCGCATAAGCAGCTGGAGCAGCTGGGGATGGGTGCCATCCTGCACGACGTCGGCAAGATGCAAGTGAAAAAAGACATACTCCTCAAACCGGGTAAATTGACGGAAGAGGAATATGAGCAAATAAAAATGCACTCCGTACATGGCTACCGTATGCTGAAGGAAGTGCCGAATCTCCCTTTGCTGGTGGCTCACTGCGCTTACCAGCACCATGAAAGGATCAATGGGTCCGGATATCCGCGGGGCCTTAAGGGGCAAGATATCCACCTGTATGGGAAAATCATTGCCGTTGCGGATGTATTTGATGCTGTGACGACTAATCGTGTTTACCGGAAAGCGATGCTTCCCCATGAAGCACTTGAAATATTATATGCGGGTGCCGGCACTCTGTTTGAACAGAACATCGTGGAAGCTTTCAGGAATTCGGTTGCTGTTTATCCGGTCGGGCTGACGGTAATCCTCAATGACAGGAGAATAGGGGTTGTCGTAAGGCAGAACATGGGAACGAGCAACAGGCCGGTCGTCTATATCATAGAGGACAATGGCGTGCCCGTAGAGGAACCTTACGAATTGAATCTGATGAAAACCCTGGATATTGTGATTACGGATTGTGACACGACCATGTATGAACCTGGCGGAATACATGCAAGGCAAATGAATGAGTAGACTTAAGCATGCACCAAAAAGCGGTGCATGTCAGACTGTTGACAAACGCTCGCATTCTTCGTTGCTAGCCCGGCTCGTCCGCTCATGAGGTGAACAGGATGTTTATCACGTAAGTGTTGTCGCAGGACGCGACGCTTTTAGCTT
>CAKQBC010000086.1 GCA_934215995.1 uncultured Bacillus sp.
TGTTCCCATGTGCATATAATCCGCTCCTGTTCATCCTTTGTATATGCGTCCCATTCTTTCTGCAGGGCAGGGACAAGAAGGCCCAATCTGCCATCCATTTGAAAAAAAGAAGAAGGTTCCATGCAGCATCTCCCTTCCTGTATCATTCAGGCAATCTATAATTAGGCTCATTATAAATGATTCTCCCTAATTTTTAAATATTTCCATATGAGTAAAAAACGAATAAATTATATGTTGCAAAATTTCTGAAAAACTGATACATTAGATACAACATTTTGAATAAAAATAATTCTGTATGTATTTTTATTCATAACAGGAGGACATGGAGATGGCTAACAAAAAAGTTGTATTGGCATATTCCGGAGGTTTGGATACTTCCGTTGCAATTAAATGGTTACAAGATCAAGGATATGATGTGGTGGCTTGCTGCCTGGATGTCGGTGAAGGAAAAGACTTGCATTTTATTAAAGATAAAGCTCTTTCTGTCGGTGCAGTCAAATCATATATGATTGATGCAAAAGAAGAGTTTGCGCAGGAATTCGCTTTAAAAGCTTTGCAGGCCCATACATTGTATGAAGGGAAATATCCATTGGTATCAGCACTGTCACGCCCTCTTATCGCAAAGAAACTGGTGGAGGTTGCTGCGGTTGAAAACGCGGTGGCAGTTGCGCACGGATGCACCGGCAAAGGGAACGACCAAGTCCGTTTTGAAGTGGCGATTGCTGCCTTGAATCCGGATCTGCAGGTTCTCGCTCCGGTGCGTGAATGGAGCTGGTCGCGTGAAGAGGAAATCCAGTATGCAATCGATCATGAAATTCCGATTCCGATCAATTTGGATAGCCCCTATTCAATCGACCAAAATCTTTGGGGAAGAAGCAATGAGTGCGGCGTCCTTGAAGATCCATGGGCTTCCCCGCCGGAAGGCGCCTACGACCTGACTTCAAGCCTCGAGGATGCACCGGATTATGCCGATACAGTAGAAATTACGTTTGAAAAGGGAGTCCCTGTTAAACTGGACGGCAAAAACTATAAATTGTCCGATCTAATTCTGAAATTGAATGAACTGGCAGGCAAACATGGCGTCGGAAGAATCGACCATGTGGAAAACCGCCTGGTGGGCATCAAATCCCGTGAAGTATATGAGTGCCCGGCTGCAATGACACTGATCAAGGCGCATAAAGAACTGGAAGACCTGACATTGGTCAAGGAAGTCGCCCATTTCAAGCCTGTGATTGAAAAGAAATTGAGCGAATTGATTTATGAAGGGCTTTGGTTCTCCCCGTTGAAAGATGCCTTGCTCGCATTCCTGGAAGAAACCCAGCAAACAGTGAACGGCGTTGTGCGTGTGAAATTGTTTAAAGGCCATGCAATCGTAGAGGGGAGAAAATCCGAGAATTCCCTATATGATGAAAAGCTTGCCACTTATACGACAGAAGACCAATTCGACCACGCTGCTGCGGTCGGGTTCATTAAACTTTGGGGCCTTCCGACGAAGGTGAACAGTATCGTAAATTCAAAGAAGGTGAATGTGTGAAAAAGCTTTGGGGAGGAAGATTCACTAAATCAGCTGAAGAATGGGTAGATGAATTCGGTGCTTCCATCTCTTTCGACCGCGAGCTTGTGCTCGAAGACATTAAAGGAAGTCTCGCACATGTGAATATGCTCGGTAAAACAGGAATTCTGCCGGCAGAAGATGTAGCGGCAATCATAAAAGGCTTGAACATACTTCAGGATAAAGCGGAAAAGGGAGAACTCGAGTATTCTGCGCAAATGGAAGATATCCATTTGAATCTTGAAAGTATGCTGATCGACGAAATCGGCCCGGTGGGGGGGAAGCTTCACACGGGCCGAAGCAGGAATGACCAGGTAGCTACTGATATGCATTTATATTTGAGCAACAGGCTAAAGGAAATCATCGCTCTTGCGAATGGGTTCCAAAAGGCGCTGCTTGATAAGGCAGAAGAGCATATCGAGACAATCCTGCCAGGCTATACACATCTGCAAAGGGCACAGCCGATTTCATTCGGCCATCATCTGATGGCTTACTTTTGGATGATTCAAAGGGATAAGGAACGGTTCAGTGAATCCTTCAATAGAGCAAATGTTTCTCCGCTAGGGGCAGGTGCGCTTGCGGGGACCACATTTCCGATAGACCGGGAGCTTTCGGCCGAATTGCTTGGATTTTCAGGGATATATCAAAACAGTCTTGATGCTGTTAGCGACCGGGATTTCATTTTGGAATTTCTATCGAACAGTTCCATCCTTATGATGCATCTGTCCCGGCTGGCAGAGGAAATCATTTTGTGGAGCAGCCAGGAGTATCAGTTTGTTGAACTTGATGATGCATTCTCAACAGGCAGCAGCATCATGCCGCAAAAGAAAAATCCCGATATGGCGGAGCTGATCAGGGGGAAAACCGGGCGTGTGTATGGCAACCTTGTTGGTCTGCTTACAGTCATGAAGGGGCTTCCGCTTGCATATAACAAAGATATGCAGGAGGATAAGGAAGGTATGTTCGATACAGTCGAGACGGCCACCGGTTCTTTGAAAATTTTCACCGGTATGGTTGAAACGATGATCGTAAAAAAAGAAAATATGAAAAAAGCGGTGACCTCCGACTTTTCGAATGCGACGGAATTGGCCGACTACCTTGCGGGCAAGGGCATGCCTTTCCGTGAAGCGCATGAAGTCGTCGGCAAACTAGTCCTGTCATGCATCCGGAAAGGCTGTTATCTGATGGATTTGTCGCTGGATGAATTGAATGAGGCAACCGATTTGTTTGAAGAGGATATTTATGAAGCGCTCAAACCCTACGAGGCGGTCAGAAGAAGGAACAGTGCAGGGGGAACCGGCTTTAACCAAGTTAAGGCTGCAATCGCTAAAGGAAAAGAGCTGCTTGGGGAAAAGCAACATCAATAAAAGGGAAGGGGAGCACCTGCATGGGATGCTCCCTTTCGCCTTTCCTGCTGCTTCCCGCCATTTTCGGTGTGCATTGCAAGAATAGAGGGAAGAGTGGACGCTGCCGATGCTGAACCGTCAATTTAGGAATTTAAAAAGACAAAGGCCTATTGGACTTTGTCTTTAAATGCATTATCTAAGTTCTATTGCTTTAATCTTCATCGTCGTCGTCTTCTGTACGTACAACCAGCACGTCACAAGGAGCATAACGTGTAATATGCTCAGAAACACTTCCGATCAAGAAACGCTCTACGGCATTTAGGCCGGTTGCACCGCATACAATCAAGTTAATGTCATGTTTTTTAGCCATTTGTTTCGGTACTTTTACTTTAGGAGAGCCATATTCAATTTCAATCTTAACCTCATGGACGCCCGCTTCTTCAGCATGCTCTTTGTATTCTTCCAGCAGCTCTTTTGCATATGATTCAGAACGCTGTGCCATTGTCGCATCGTATGCTTCAATTGTAGCGAAGTTTCTAGTATCGATTACGTGTGCAATCACAAGGGTAGCATCATTGCGTTTTGCCACTGCGACCGCTTTTTTGAAGGCCCATTCCGCTTCTTGGGAACCATCGACTGCTACAAGAATATTCTTATAAGTTAAGCTCATATAGATTACCTCCTTTGATACTTCAATTATAGCAAACTTTTGAAAGACAAAGGGTTAAATGTTCGTAAATAACAAACAAGTCACATAATTTACATAATTTTAGTGAGGTATAAAAAAGGCTGCAGAAACGTTTCTGCAGCCTTGCTTGTTATTTGATCACTTGCAGTGTTTTTGGGAATTTTGTCAGGATTTCAATGCCATCCGCTGTTACATACACATCATCTTCGATGCGGACGCCAGCTACTTCCGGCAAGTAGATTCCCGGCTCGATTGTATAAACCATGCCTTCTTGCAGAACAAGGTCGTTTGTCTCTGTCAGTGAAGGATATTCATGGACACTGATTCCGAGTCCGTGGCCGAGGCGGTGCGGGAAGTACTCGCCATAGCCTTTTTCAGCAATGAGGTTCCTCGCTGCCAAGTCAACGCTTGCACAAGTGACGCCAGGCTTGCTTGCCTCGAGGGCGGCCAGTTGGGCGCTAAGGACTGTCTCGTAAATGTCTCTTTGCTTATCAGTAATGTCGCCATAGGCAACGGTTCTTGAAATATCAGAGCAATATCCATTGTAGACGACACCGAGGTCGAAGAGAACAAGGTCGCCTTTTTGGATTTTCGTATTGCCTGGGGTCCCGTGCGGGGAAGCACCGTTTTTGCCTGTCAGGACCATCGTGGAGAAGGCCATTTGATTAATGCCTTTCTTTTTCAGCTCATATTCGATGACAGCGAGAACATCCATCTCTGTTTTTCCTTCCTGGATTTCATGGACGCCGACTTCGATGGCATAGTCCGCCAATTTGCATGCTTCCCTAAGGATCGCTAATTCCTGTTCATCTTTGATCATACGGAGCTGGCGAAGTTTTTCCTCAGCGGCCACCAATACAGGTGAAGAGAAGTGAGACTGGATATGCTCATATCTTTCTACGTTCAAGTGTTCTTTTTCTACCGCTAGAGTACGGATACTAATACCTCGTTTATCTATGTCCATTTTCAGTTTGGACCATGGGTTCTCAATATCGGTATAGCCGATCACGTCGTGCTGCCATCCAGTATTTTTCGCATCTTCCACCTCCATCTGAGGGCAGACAAGGATAGGGTCGCTATCCTGGAAAACGGCCAGCAACAATAACCGTTCATGAGGGTCACTGTAGAAACCGCTCAAATGAAAAACGTTTTCTGTGGAAGTCACAAAGGCGGCCGGAATATCTTTCTGCTGTAGCCATTCCTTGAAAAGATTCAATCTGTTATTCATGGTAATCCTCCTATAAGACTAATCTGGTCTAAAATGACTGTATCAGTATAACCCTTTAATTGCAAACTGTTTGTTATGCTATAAAATAGGATATAGATTAATGAAATTATCATGTTGGAAAAGGGGTTGTTGTATGAAAATTACATATCATGGCCATTCTGTCCTGAAAGTTGAAGCAAAAGGAAAGACAATTTTTTTTGACCCATTCATAACGGGGAATGAACTGACCAACCTGAAGCTTGAGGATGTAAAGCCGGATGTCATCATTCTTACACACGGGCATGATGACCACGTTGGGGACACGATTGAACTGGCGAAAAAGCATGGGTCATTGGTTATTTCCAATTTCGAATTGAGTACGGTCCTAGGGATGCAGGGAGTAGAAAATATTCATGGAATGAGCATCGGAGGAGCGTATGAATTCGATTTCGGGCGTGTGAAGCTGACACCTGCTTTCCATGGCTCCGGAATGGTAATCGATGGACAGATGGTTTATTGCGGCCAGCCTGCCGGGGTCCTGCTTACGATTGATGGGAAAACCATTTACCATGCAGGGGATACAGCTTTATTCTCTGATATGAAGTTAATAGGGGACCGCAACCAAATCGATGCGGCATTTATCCCAATCGGCGATAATTTCACAATGGGTATAGAGGATGCGGCATTGGCAGTGGAATTTCTGAAACCGAAACTTGCTGTTCCGATCCATTACAATACATTCCCGCCAATTAGGCAGAACCCATCCGAATTTATCGCGAAATTGCCGGAAGGAACCGGAAAGGTTCTTGAGCCGGGGCAATTTATTGAATTGTAATTGTATATGTTGTTGAAAGCCTGGCTCATCGCCTGGCTTTTTTCTGTAAGGCCTTCCGCTAGATAATCATTGAATGAAGAGGTGGGGAGGGCATGTACACAAATGTTTATTCTTCTTTATCTGATTTCGGCATATATAAGGAATATGTATGTACTTTTTGGAGGGGATGAATATGCAACAAAGGCTCATTATGTGCCTGATGCTGATCGGGCTTATGCTATATTATGCTGTACCGCGTTTCAATAGCGGCGGCAGTATGGAGGAAAAGATATTTTCTGTAGCCTGGATGTGCTTTGCCATATTGGCTGCAGGCGGAAATCTGGCTGCAATGATGAAGCCGGTGCAGGCAGGAAAAAAGGTCCAGCCGAAAAAAAACGAGCAAAAAAAGAATCGCTCATATTCAGCATAATCAAATGATCGTTTGTCTTAAGTGACTCTTTACCTTTATAATGAAAGAAAATGGATTCGGTAAAGGGTGAAGAGTTTGGCTACAAAACATGAACAGATTCTAAAATATATAGACGATTTACCTATCGGCGAAAAAATTTCTGTCCGTCAAATCGCTAAAGAATTGGCCGTCAGCGAAGGGACAGCATACAGGGCGATTAAAGATGCTGAAAATAAGGGCTATGTAAGCACCATTGAACGAGTCGGTACGATCAGAATAGAACGGAAGAAGAAAGAAAACATCGAAAAGCTTACGTATGCGGAAGTGGTCAATATCGTGGATGGACAGGTTCTTGGCGGGCGTGACGGCCTCCATAAGACCTTGAACAAATTCGTAATCGGGGCAATGAAGCTTGAAGCGATGATGAGATATACAGGCGCCGGAAACCTGCTGATCATAGGAAACCGTACAAAAGCGCATGAATTTGCCCTGAAGGCAGGAGCCGCAGTGCTGATTACAGGCGGATTTGATACGGATGAGCATGTCAAAAAGATTGCGGATGAATTGCAGCTTCCGATTATTTCGAGCAGCTACGATACTTTTACCGTTGCGACTTTAATCAATAGGGCTATTTATGACCAGCTGATCAAAAAGGAGATTCTGTTGGTGGAAGATATTCTGACTCCAATAGATTCAACTGCATACTTAAGGGCAGGTGAGACTGTAAGCCGATGGTTCGAGCTGAATCAGGAGACGACGCACAGCCGCTTTCCGGTAATCGACGGCCAAAACAAAGTAATCGGTATGGTAACGTCAAAGGATATCATGAATTCCAAGAAGGATGTCCCGATTGAAAAGGTGATGACGAGGAACCCCATGACTGTGAATGGGAAGACAAGTGTCGCCTCATCGGCCCACACGATGGTTTGGGAAGGGATTGAAATGCTGCCTGTCGTGGATAATCAACAGCTTCTTCAGGGGATCATCAGCCGCCAGGATGTATTGAAGGCACTTCAGATGATCCAAAGGCAGCCCCAGGTCGGAGAGACGATTGACGATGTGATCGCTTCGCAATTAACGGCAATGAATGGAAAGGGCAAAGGGGAAGAGGTATACCGATGTGAAGTCACGCCGCAAATGACCAACCACCTCGGGACAATCTCCTACGGTGTTCTGACCACCTTAGTGACTGAAGCTGCGAACAGGGTCCTTAGGACGTTCAAAAGAGGGGACCTGGTTGTCGAGAACATAACAATCTATTTCATTAAACCGGTCCAAATCGATAGCCAGATTGAAATTGTTCCTAAAGTACTGGAGGTTGGCCGGAAATTCGGGAAAGTGGATATCGAAGTGTTCAATGAAGGAAAGCTGGTCGGAAAGGCTATGATGATGTGCCAGCTATTGGACCGTACATGATGAGCGGCTGGAAGCATCCATTTGTCCGTTTCCTTTTATTCGGCCAGCACGGGACAACAAATGAATGTACCAGCATGCAAAAAAGCTTGAGGCAACGGAACTCAAGCTTTTTTTATCTTTGCGAATCCCCTGTTAGCGGGGACTATGCCCAATCATCCCTATGCTCAGATATAAACGCCATATCTTTTTGATAATGTGCAAGATGGCCTTCATCCAACATCTTTCGGTAAGCGGGATTCCCTTCGCCA
Organism: uncultured Bacillus sp.; assembly: GCA_934215995.1. Lineage (GTDB taxonomy): Bacteria > Bacillota > Bacilli > Bacillales > DSM-1321 > Bacillus_AD. The sequence continues at coordinate 7,681 of CAKQBC010000086.1, forward strand.
GCTTTTCTGCTTATCGTTTTGCATAATCCTTCTAATCGTAGCAGCACCATATCTATACAATCTCCTTCAATGGTTTCGCCGTAGGAATCAAGGAACAGGGACAATCTATTTTTTATTCGGGCCGCATCCCGGGCGGGGTCATAATAAACTTTTTCACCTGTTTCCGTAAGATAAAATCTGCTTAGCGGCACACAAGTGTAAAGAGTGTAGGCTATGTCCCAAAGGCGCGGGACGGGGGCAGCCATATCGAAATCAATAATGCCTTTCGGCTGTCCATTTCGAAAGATTATATTATATATGGCAAAGTCATTATGGCATAAGACTTCTGTCTGTTGAGGGGTACAATCGAGCGGCCGCCAGCTTTCATCGAAAGGGAAGCCGCTGACAGCATCATGATATTGGCGAAGCATTTTTGCGATTCGGCGCAAGCTGTTATCGGAACGCATGTATTCTTTTAAAGGATAATTCCCGGCTTCTCCATCAATAAATGATAGGACTTCGCACCCTCTCTCATCGATGCCGAGATATCTTGGGGAAAACTTGTATCCATTTCGTTCAAGATGCTTCAACAAAGCGTGAATCCTATGGCTTCCAGGCTTCAGTTCCCTCCTGACTGTATTGCCGGATTTATATACTTGTGAGACGTTGCCGCCAGCAAGTGGCTGCTCCTCTCTGGGCATACGCAATTTTCCTCCTGCTCATTATATTTTTATTGTTCATGAATCAATAAAAAAAGCATATCAATGCTTTCAGACTGTTGACAAACGCTCGCATTCTTCGTTGCTTGCCCGGCTCGTCCGCTCATGAGGTGAACAGGATGTTTATCACGTAAGTGTTGT
>CAKQBC010000087.1 GCA_934215995.1 uncultured Bacillus sp.
TCACAGGGCATGCCCATCCTGAGATCACGAAAGCAATCACAACAGCCGCTGAAACAGGCGTACTGTACGGCACACCAACGCCACATGAGGTAAAATTCGCTAAAATGCTGAAGGAAGCCATGCCAAACATGGACAAGGTGAGATTTGTCAATTCCGGAACTGAAGCGGTTATGACAACAATCCGTGTTGCACGCGCATTTACAGGCAGAGACAAAATCATTAAATTCGCCGGTTGTTACCATGGGCATTCCGACCTTGTTCTCGTAGCTGCCGGTTCCGGCCCTTCCACACTAGGTACTCCGGACTCCGCTGGTGTGCCAAAAAGCATCGCGCAGGAAGTCATAACAATTCCATTCAACGATATCGAATCCTATAAGGAAGCAATGGAAAAATGGGGAGACCAGATTGCAGCCGTTCTAGTTGAACCGATCGTAGGAAACTTCGGGATTGTAGAGCCTGTCCCAGGATTCCTTGAACAAGTCAATGAAATCACCCACAATGCCGGCGCACTTGTTATTTATGATGAAGTCATCACTGCCTTCCGCTTCACTTACGGAGGTGCCCAGGATATGCTTGGAGTCACCCCAGACTTGACTGCACTAGGAAAAATCATTGGAGGAGGCCTGCCGATCGGTGCATATGGCGGCAAAAAAGAAATAATGGAGAAAGTCGCTCCGCTTGGGCCTGCATACCAAGCAGGCACGATGGCCGGAAACCCTGCATCCATTCTTTCCGGGATTGCATGCTTGAATATCCTGAAACAACCGGGCGTTTACGAAGAAATGGACCGCTTGGGCGAGCTATTGGAACAAGGCATCCTGGCTGCGGCTGAAAAATACGGTATGCCAATCTCCATCAACCGCTTGAAAGGTGCCCTTACCTTATATTTCACTACAGAAAAGGTGTATAACTATGCACAGGCGGAAAACACAGACGGCGAACTGTTCGCGAAATTCTTTAAGCTTATGCTTGCTGAGGGAATCAATTTAGCCCCTTCTAAGTATGAAGCCTGGTTCCTGACAACAGCCCACACAGAAGAAGATATCAGACAGACAATTGCAGCTGTCGAAAAGGTGTTCAGCACTCTACAAGCTGATATGTAATGCATTTTTATTCATTTTTTATGCACCCCTGATTGTCGATATCGCAGTCAGGGGATTTTTTACATCTTCGTTGAAAGCGTTTACAGTCATGTTTAGCATACATTCATTCCATTTTCCTCCCCTTTCCTTTATCCATTTTTTTGTATAAATAATTGATTTCTGAATATTTAGATGATACTATTGTTTTACTACACTTTTTTTCTTTTTTGGCATTTCCTTGATTATTTTTGTATCCACCACCCATACAACTGTTTACCCAATACAATTTCAATATAGATTTTAGGAGGTGAAAGGCATTCTATAAGGTATCGCCTTATATTTGCCGACCAATTATGACACAGCAATGGAACCAAAGCTTATTTAGTGACTTCCGGAAACAAGAGCATGATGCTTGTGGAATTGTTTCGTGCATAGAGAAGAAACGGATACCGACAAGGGAAAATATTTTTGCGTGCATTGATGCCCTTGTCAAAATGAATCACCGCGCAGGCTTTATCAATGGTGAAGGGGACGGAACCGGCATCCATATCGACATTCCGAAAGCTTTATGGAGAAAAAAGCTTACTGAAAAAGGACTAGATCCTGAATTGGTCGATTCAGAGGGATTTGCAGTCGGCCATTTCTTTTTGAGCCAAAAAGAAGAAAGCACTAAACTTCAGAACGAAATCAAGGATCAAATCGAGAAAGCCGGCTTAACGATCATCTATGAAAACGAAAAAGTCCATAACCCTACTGCGTTGGGCCCTATTGCTATCCAAGAGAATCCTTTATTCTGGCAGATAGCCATTATCTCTGACGAAATTGGCCATGCCGAACTTTCCAAAAAACTATTCGAATTGACACATCACCTAGAATCCAGCGACTACATCCACGTATCTTCACTTAGCCAATATCACGCAGTCTACAAAGTTATGGGAGCCGGGGATATCCTTCCTAAGTATTACAGCGATCTCGCTGACCCGCTTGCAGCATCGACAATGACACTTGGCCACAATCGTTATTCTACCAATACATTATCAAGCTTTTTCCGTGTGCAGCCATTTAGTGTGCTTGGCCATAACGGGGAAATCAATACAATCGCGAAGCTTCGGGACGAGGCAAAAATGGCAGGAGTGCCGCTTGTTAAGGACGGCAGCGACTCCCAGGACCTTAACCGGACAATCGAGACATTTATCAGCCGCCATGGTTTTTCATTATTTGAAGCAGTCGATGTAATGTTCCCGCCAATCATCAATGAAATGAAAGCCTACTCAGCAGACAAGAAGAACCTATATACGTACATCCGGGAAGCCTGGGGACATTTTGCGCAAGGTCCGGCCGGCATCATTTCCCGCTATGCGGATGAGGCAGTATTCTCTGTAGATGCCCTGGGACTTCGCCCGCTATGGAAAATCGAAACCAAAACTTCCTATCTATTCTCTTCTGAGCCAGGAATCATTCCTTCCTCAGACGATGAAATCCGACTGTATGAATATGACCAATACCAGCAGGAAGTGCTTACCCGATTCAGCAACCGCTACGAAATCGGCAATGATGGCGAGCGGCTGGATAGCCCTGTACTGCCTAAAACGATTTCCATAAAAGTTCCGGATAAGATCCATAACGGTCAATATAAGGCAATGGGCTGGGAAAGAGAGCATATCCAGCTTGTTGAGCAAATGGCCGAAAAGGGTGCAGAACCAATCCGTTCTCTCGGACATGATTCCCCTCTCGCTGCCTTGAATGAATCCAGAAGAAACATCTCTGATTTCATTAAGGAAAGCGTAGCTGTCGTAACCAATCCTGCAATCGACCGTGACCGTGAAACAGAGCATTTCTCGACGAGGACAATTATCGGCAAGCGGCCAGCCATTTTCAAAAAAGAAAAAGCAGGCCAGGTACTGGAGCTGTTAACACCGCTGTTAATTGAAGGATCAATCGGCTATGAGTGCAGCAAAGAGCTGAAACAGCCGAACTTCGATTCCCTTGTCCAAACATTCCAGGAGCAGGGCTTGGCTCAGTTCATTTCCATCACAATGAGAGAAGATGAGTCAGTCGAGGAAAGCCTCGCCAGACTTTCACAGGAAGCTGTCGATGCCGTAGGGCAACAGAAAACACTGCTTATCCTGGATGATGCGATGGCTCACCAGCAAGAACACTACTGGCTCGATTCGCATGTTGTAACGTCCGTAATAGACCAGGCATTGGTGAAGGCCGGAAAGAGAAGGGATTGTTCCATTTTGCTTCGCTCTGCATCCATCCGGTCATTGCACGACATCATTACTGCCTATGGGCTTGGAACGGATCTGATCAGCCCGTATTACATGTTCTTGACTGTCGCTGACCAGGATAATAAAACGCCTGTCATCAACTTATACAATGCACTTACAAAAGGGTTGGAGAAAGTCATATCGACTATTGGAATCCATGAATTGCGGGGATATGGCCGATTGTTCTCCAGCATCGGATTGCACACAGAAATAGCGGAAGCTCTGCAAATCGTGAACTTCCTTGGTTCAGACCAACTTGCCTTTAATTATGGGGCAATGAAGGAAGACAGTATCCAGCGTGCTGCTGACTATCAAAATGACAAAGAGCGAATCGGAAAATCATTCAATGTGCTGCCGCGCATCTGGAAAGCGATCGGCGAAGTCGCAGCTACAGGCAGATACGATGCCCTTCGCGAAAAGGTAACAGAACAAGAAGAAAAGACGCCTACTACAATCCGGCATTTGACTGGATTCAAGGCTCCAGCAAAAGCTGTCGAGCCAACGGATGTATCCATTAAGGTAGGCGATCACAATTTGCCTTTCATCATTTCTTCAATGTCATTCGGTTCACAGAATGAAATCGCCTTCCGCGCTTACGCTGAAGCTGCCGATCGCCTGAACATGATCAGCTTGAATGGTGAAGGCGGAGAAATTAAAGATATGCTGGGCAAATATCCTAGGACAAGAGGGCAGCAAGTGGCCTCCGGACGTTTTGGGGTAAACGCCGAGCTCTTGAATTCTTCTAATCTATTGGAAATTAAAATTGGCCAGGGAGCAAAGCCTGGCGAAGGCGGACATTTGCCTGGATCCAAGGTCACCGCCAAGATTGCAGAAGCCCGTAATGCTACTATCGGTTCAGACCTGATTTCGCCATCCAATAACCATGATATTTATTCAATCGAAGACCTGGCGCAGATGATTCACGAATTAAAGACCGCCAACGATAAGGCAAAAGTGGCCGTTAAGGTCCCTATTGTCCCTAACATCGGCACCATCGCAGTCGGTATCGCTAAGGCCGGGGCGGACATCATCACCCTTTCCGGTTTTGATGGGGGCACGGGCGCTGCCAGAATCCATGCCTTGCAGCATGTAGGATTGCCGGTCGAAATCGGTGTGAAGGCAGCGCATAATGCATTACTGGAAGCCGGTATCCGGGACCGGGTCGAATTATGGGGCGACGGCGGTGTTAAAAGCGTGGCGGATGCCCTGAAAATCATGCTTCTCGGGGCCAACAGAATCGGTTTCGGTACATTGTCCATGATTGGCGTTGGATGTACTGCCTGCCGCGGATGCCACTTGGATACATGCCATGTAGGGATCGCCACACAAATTGAAACGGAAGCACAGGCAAAGGAACATGGCCTGCGCAGATTTGTGCCTAGACAGTTTGAGCTTGCTGTTTCCAATTTGACCAATATGTTCTCTGCCTTTGGCGATGAACTGAAAGCACTAACAGCGGCACTCGGATTCAAGAACCTTCAGGATATCGTCGGCCGCTCCGATCTCCTGGAACAAGTAAAAGGCCAGGATCTGCTGGACTTGACCTATTTATTGAAGACACTTGATATCGGCCAAATGAAGCATCAAGAAGCTTCTAAGGAAGTGGATAGTTCTTCCCTTCAAGTAGCCGTTGGGGCAGAATATCTGGATAGTTCAGTAGATGAGCTTCAGGAGTCACGAGAATACAGTGCCGTTACATCGGAACAGCGTGTGCTCGGAAGCCGCGTCTCCTGCCATCGGGTTCGCGGCAGACTGGACGGCTCCTACCTCCAGCTCCCTAAGGTTAAACTTTCTTACAAGGACGGCAGCATTCCAGGAAACGGGCTTGGGGCTTACAACAGTACAGGAATTGATATCGAAGTGGCTGGCGGAGCCCAGGATGGCATCGGAAAAGCAGCCTTTGGCGGACAAATTGCCATCTTCAAGTCAAAAGGAAAAGACGGCAAATATTACAACGGTTCAGTCGGTAAAGGATTTGGATATGGAGCGCAAAAAGGTCTCCTGATTGCACAAGGCAATGCCGATGCCCGAGCAGGTATCCGCCTGTCCGGAGCAGATATGATTATTGGCGGCTTAGTGCAAAAACCAATACCGGCCAAAGAAGAAGGCAATATCGGAGTGAATTCGAATCTCAAAGGATTTGCCTTCGAATATATGACAAACGGACGCGGGCTCGTCCTTGGGGATATCGGTCCATGGGCATGTGCCGGCATGACAGGAGGCGTCATCTATCAGCGCCTACAGCCGGAAATGGGCCTTACTGTAGACGCCATATCGAGAAGGATGGCGGTCGGTGCCAAAGTCTCCATCATGCCTTTAACCGATACAGGGATACAGGATGTCACCGAGCTGCTCAGCCAATATACAGATGCTCTTCAGACACAAGGCCAGGAGGAAGAAGCACAAGAGTTAAAACAATTGCTGGCGGAACCTGAGAAACATTTCGTACAGATTGTCCCAATCAAAGAACAGGCAGATCCATCTATTTCAACTGAATGACACCTAAATACACAAAAAAGGCTTATTACCTCCTGTGGAGGTATAAGCCTTTTTTCTGCTTTTGTTAAAACTTTAGAAAGTTTACCCAAATTTCATTTTCTATCTTGCGCCGCAAAGGAAACTACTGTATATTACAATGTTGTTTATTAAAAACGTTTTTAGTGTAATTTAATAAATATCCTATCATATAGTAGAGGGGTACTATACCCTTTAATTAGACAGATACAGAAAGGAACCATTTTTACTATGAAAATTGGTGCCCGTATTTTAAAAACAGGGATAGCCATTGTGCTTGCCCTATCCTTAGCGGAAATCCTTGGATTCCCGTCACCCGCATTCGCGGGAATTGCGGCCATTTTTGCTATACAGCCTACGATCTTCCGGTCTTATCGGACAGTCATTGAACAAATACAGGGAAATGTGATCGGCGCGGCCATTGCTATCATATTTGTTGTCCTGTTCGGAAATCATGTATTCATTATCGGGTTGGCATGTGTCATTGTCATTATGATCAATGTCAAGATCAATACCCAAAATACGATTACACTTGCTGTTGTGACAGTAATTGCCATTATGGAAAACCGGGCAGCCGGCAATAACTTCTTTTCATTCGCCGCCATCCGATTCTCCAGCATATTGCTCGGTATTCTCTCATCTTTCGTAGTGAACCTGCTGTTTATTCCTCCGAAATATGAAACAAAGCTGTACCATCGCATAACAAGTATTTCACAGGAAATAACGAAGATGATCCGTATCACCAGCAAGCATATGTATGAGCATGCGCATATAAAAAGTGATATACAGTCATTCAAGGAACAGATTATCAAGCTGGAACAGTTGTATATGATGTACAAAGAGGATAAAGAACTGTTCAAAAAAGCATCTCATGCAAAAGCAAGAAGGCTAGTTGTATACAGGAACATGATAGCAACAACGAAAAGAGCGCTGGATATCCTGAAGAAAATGAACCGGTATGAATACCATTTCCAGCAGCTGCCCGACAGCTTCCAAAAAACACTTGAAGAACAACTGGACTATCTAGTGAACCAGCATGAACATATCCAGTTAAAATATATCCGAAAAACAAAGAATCTGGATAGCTGTGAAGTCGGCCAGGGTATTGAGCCGAAAGTGCTCATGAACCTGTTCCTCGAACTTCAGGATCACGTGGATGAAGAAAATGAACAAGCCCTCTACCATATGATGTCGCTCATCTCAGCCATCATTGAGTACGAAGAGCATATCGTTCATTTGGATACATTGATCACGAGCTTCCACTCATTCCACAAAAAGGACAACAAAGTCGAAATAGAAGAACGCCCACTAGAAGAATAGAGAAGAAAAGCGAAAGCACCCGTTTAGCGACGTATGGACTGGAGTCCATATTAGCGAACAAAAAAAGCAGTTGTCACTTCAACTGCTTTTTTTCTATGCTAATTTTTCATGCGTGGATCGAGCGCATCCCGTAAACCGTCTCCCATCAGGTTGAATCCCAAAACGGTCAGCATGATGGCCAATCCTGGAAAGACCATGGTCCATGGAGCATTTATCAAAAATGATTTGGCATCAGACAGCATTTTGCCCCATTCAGGATTCGGCGCTTCCGCTCCCAGTCCGAGAAAGCCGAGGGCTGCCGCTTCGATGATGGCTGTAGCGATAGCCAATGTTCCCTGCACAATAATCGGCGCCATGCTGTTCGGCAATACATGATGGAACAATATACGCGAATTGCTCATCCCAATAGCCTTAGCGGCCATAATATATTCTTCTTCTTTTACACTGAGCACCCTTGACCGGATCAGCCTCCCAAACGTAGGGATGTTGATGATCGCTATTGCAATCAATGCATTCTGCAAGGACGGCCCAAGGACCGCTACAATCGCTATCGCCAAAAGGATACTTGGAAACGCAAGCATGATATCGAAGATTCTGGAGATCAGGGAATCAACCCATCTTCCGAAATAACCGGCAATGATACCGAGCAACGATCCCACTGCCATCGATCCAAGTACGGAAAAGAATCCTACCCATAAGGAAATCCTTGCTCCATACACGACACGGGAAAAAATATCCCTGCCGAAGTCGTCAGTACCGAACCAATGGTCTGAAGATGGCGGCTGAAAACGGCTTTCCCTGATCTGTTCATCAAACTCATACGGGGCGATCAAAGGGGCAAATAAAGCCAGGAGAATGAATCCAATCACAATAAAAGCTCCCACAACCGCAATTTTATTCTTTTTAAAGCTCCGCCATGCTTCGACCCACGGCGAAACGGACTTTTCAACTTGATTAGTAGTCGGAGGCTTAACATTATTATTAGTTGTTAATTCCATTTGTCTATCCCTCCTTCTTATCTATATTTAATACGGGGATCCACAACTGCATACAGAAGATCCACTATTAAATTTATCAGAACAAAGAAAACCGCAATTATGAGAATCCCAGATTGGATAACCGGATAATCCCTGTATTGGATGGCATCGTATATATACCTGCCTATGCCCGGCCAACTGAAGATTGTTTCCGTCAATATTGCCCCCCCGAGCAACAGCCCGGTCTGTAAACCAATGATTGTAAGGACTGGTATTACCGCATTTTTGAAAGAGTGCTTATATAC
>CAKQBC010000088.1 GCA_934215995.1 uncultured Bacillus sp.
AAAAATCCTATACTATCATCAAGGCGAATATAAGATTCAGGAAGAGAATCCTAAAGTCATAGATTTAAAACGGCATAAGAAGCAAAAGGGCGTCATCAAGAAAAATACAGGTGCGAGCCTGATCGACCTCGGGGATGGGGTAGCCCTTCTGGAGTTCCATTCTCAAAGCAATGCGATCGGCCTGGACATCATCCAGATGATTAATTTTTCGATCGATGAGGTGGAGAAAAACTACAAGGGCCTTGTAATCGGCAACCAGGGCAAAAACTTCTGCGTCGGTGCAAACCTGGCAATGATGCTGATGGAAGCGCAGGACGACAATATTTTCGAACTTGATATGGTTATCCGCCACTTCCAGAATGCCATGATGAAAATCAAATACAGCAAGAAGCCTGTAGTTGCAGCTCCACACGCCATGACATTAGGGGGCGGCACGGAAGTCTGCCTGCCGGCGGCGCATATCCAGGCGTCCATGGAAACCTACATGGGCCTTGTGGAAGCGGGAGTCGGCCTGATCCCGGGCGGAGGCGGAAACAAAGAGCTTTATATCAAGCATTTGGAGAATATGCCGAGCGGCGTACAGTACGATCTTCAAAATGTGGCAAACAAAGTATTTGAAACAATCGCCTTGGCAAAAACCTCGGCTTCTGCTGAAGAAGCGAGAGAACTTAATATGCTGAACAATTTCGACGGCATAAGCATGAACCCTGATCATCTGATCTATGATGCGAAGCAGGCAGTCCTGGCTCTGTCGGAAAGCGGATACAAGCCGCCGGTAAGGAGAAAGATCCCGGTAGTCGGAGAAACTGGATACGCAGCATTGCTCCTTGGGGCGCAAAATATGAAACTGTCAGGCTTTATATCTGACCATGACCTGAAAATTGCAGAGAAACTGGCTTATGTAATCGCCGGCGGAAGGGTTCCATATGGAACGGAAGTGGATGAACAGTACCTGCTTGACTTGGAAAGGGAAGCATTCCTTCACCTGATTTCCCTGCCGAAATCCCAAGCCAGAATGCAGCATATGCTGGTGAAAGGTAAGCCGTTGCGCAACTAATTTTTAACAAGGATAAGGGGGAACGTCCGTGAGAGAAGCGGTAATTGTTGCTGGTGCTAGAACGCCAATCGGTAAAGCGAAAAAGGGGTCGCTTGCACAAGTGCGGCCTGATGATTTAGGCGCTTTGGTCGTTAAGGAAACATTGAAACGTGCGGGTAATTATGAAGGGAACATAGATGATCTGATTATTGGGTGTGCAATGCCTGAAGCAGAACAGGGCCTGAATATGGCAAGGAACATCGGAGGGCTTGCGGGGCTTCCGAATACAGTGCCTGCCATCACGGTGAACCGTTATTGCTCCAGCGGCCTGCAAACAATCGCATATGGAGCTGAACGCATTATGCTTGGACATAGCGATACAGTCATTGCCGGCGGTGCGGAATCGATGAGCCTTGTGCCGATGATGGGCCATGTCGTCAGGCCGAACATCAAATTGGCTGAAACTGCGCCGGAATATTACATGGGAATGGGCCACACAGCTGAAGAAGTCGCCAAAAAGTTCGGCATTTCCAGGGAAGACCAGGATGCTTTCGCAGTACGGAGCCATCAGAAGGCTGCCGCTGCTATCGAGGCGGGGAAATTTGTCGATGAGATTGTTTCTGTCGAGGTTACGAAGCGTTATGTCGACCAAGCCAATAAAATGAAAGAAAAAACATTTACATTTTCGATGGATGAAGGCGTACGCCCTGATTCATCAGTCGAAGGCCTTGCTAAACTGCGCCCGGCTTTCTCGGTGACCGGTTCGGTGACTGCAGGGAACGCATCCCAGACGAGCGACGGCGCGGCAGCCGTTATGGTCATGGATGCTGAAAAAGCCCAATCACTCGGTTTGCCTGCTATGGGCAAATTCCGTTCCTTCGCAGTGGCAGGGGTGCCTCCTGAAATCATGGGGATCGGCCCAGTAGCCGCTATTCCGAAAGCCTTGAAACTTGCGGGGCTGGAGCTTTCTGATATCGGGCTGTTTGAATTGAATGAGGCGTTTGCTTCACAATCCATCCAGGTAATCCGTGAATTGGGCATTGATGAAGAAAAAGTGAATGTCAACGGGGGCGCGATCGCTCTTGGCCATCCGCTTGGCTGCACAGGCGCCAAACTGACGCTTACCCTTCTGCATGAGATGAAAAGAAGAAACCAGCAGTTCGGCGTAGTAACAATGTGTATCGGCGGAGGAATGGGCGCTGCCGGCGTATTCGAACTGATCGGATAATCACCCGGGCTTGTCCCGGGTTGTACAAACCAAATACATTCATACGAAAAAATAAAGGGAGGCATTTACATGTCAGAAACAACAAAAGATCTAATTAAAGGCGGAAGCTTCTTAATTGAAGATGTTTCTTTGGATCATTTATTCACACCGGAAGATTTCTCTGATGAGCATAAAATGATCGCCAAAACGGCAGAAGATTTTGTTCAGAATGAAGTCATCCCGGAAGTTGAGAAACTTGAAAACCATGAATTCGATATTTCTGTAAGGCTTTTGAAAGAAGCAGGGGAGCTTGGCCTTCTTGGTGCTGATGTTCCTGAAGAATACGGTGGAATCGAACTTGATAAAATCAGTTCGGCGATCATTACAGAAAAAATGTCTGTGGCAGGTGGCTTTTCGATTTCCCACGGAGCGCATGTGGGTATCGGATCCTTGCCGATCGTCCTGTTCGGAAACGAAGAGCAGAAACAAAAATACCTTCCGCTTTTGGCAACAGGCGAAAAGCTGGCGGCATACGCATTGACGGAGCCAAGTTCCGGATCGGACGCCCTTGGTGCAAAAACAGTTGCGAAATTGAATGAAGAAGGCACACATTACATCTTGAACGGCGAAAAACAATGGATCACAAATGCAGGCTTCGCAGATGTGTTCGTTGTGTATGCAAAAGTCGATGGGGATAAATTCACAGCTTTCATCGTGGAGAGAGAATTCCCTGGTGTATCTGTAGGTCCGGAAGAAAAGAAAATGGGAATCAAGAGCTCTTCTACCCGTACATTGATTCTGGAGGATGCTAAAGTTCCTGTGGAAAATCTTCTTGGCGACCTTGGCAAAGGGCATGTCATTGCTTTCAACATCCTGAACATCGGACGTTATAAATTGGGTGTGGGCGGAGTCGGCGGTTCGAAACGTGCTTTTGAACTGGCTGTGAAGTATTCGAATCAGCGCCAGCAATTCAAAACACCGATTTCTTCTTTCAACCTGACAAGAGAAAAGCTGTCCACTATGGCTTCCAAAATCTATGCGGCAGAAAGCTCTGTATACCGTACAGTCGGCTTGTTCGAAAGCCGTATGAGCAGCTTGAGCAGCGAGCAGGCAAAAGACAGGAAAGAAGTCGCAAACGCCATTGCGGAATATGCGATTGAATGTTCTTTGAACAAGTTCTTCGCATCTGAAGTGCTTGACTATGTAGTTGACGAAGCTGTTCAAATTCATGGCGGATACGGTTTCATGGCCGAGTACGAAGTGGAGCGTGCATACCGTGATTCAAGGATCAACCGAATCTTCGAAGGAACAAATGAAATCAACCGCTTGCTTGTGCCGGGCACATTCCTTCGCAAAGCATTGAAAGGTGAGCTTCCTCTTCTTCAGAAAGCCCAGGGGCTTCAAGAAGAGCTCATGATGATGATGCCGGAAGAAGTAGGAGAAGAACCGCTTGCGCAAGAAAAATATCTAGTGAAAAATGCCAAGAAAATCGGCTTGCTTGCTGCCGGCCTTGCTGCACAGAAATTCGGCACGGCTCTTGAAAAAGAACAGGAAATCCTGTCGAACATTGCCGATATTGCCTCCCTTGCATATGCAATGGAATCAGCAGTCCTTCGTACCGAAAAAGCAATCGCCAACACGGGTGCAGAGAAAAATAGCATGAAGCTTCTATATACGCAGATTTTCTGCCAGGAAGCTTTCAACGAGCTGGAGCAGCACGCAAAAGAAACGTTGCTTGCTGTTGAAGAAGGGGATACTCTTCGCATCATGCTAAGCTCATTGCGCAAACTTACGCGCCATACGCCAATCAACGTGATTGCGAAAAAACGTGAAGCTGCAGCTGTGCTTGTGGAAACAGAAAAGTACACTGTTTAAAAATTTTTTGAAAAGCCGTCCATAAGGACGGCTTTTCATATGCTATAATGCTCTTGTGAAAAAAGAGGGAAAATTCAATAAAATAAAGGGTAAAACCTTTGTACTTTTCCCTGTAAAAAGGTATTCTTAAAAAAGGTGATGAATATGAAACGAACATTATATTGGTACCCTAAATGCGGTACATGCAGAAATGCAAAAAAGTGGCTGGAGAGCAATGACCTGGCGTTTGAAGAAGTACATATTGCAGAAGCCCCCCCATCAAAAGAAGAACTGAGGCAGATTCATCAGGTCAGCGGGCTGGACCTGATGAAATTTTTCAATACGAGCGGTAAAGTGTATCGCGACCTTGGATTGAAGGACCGTATTAAAGATATGGATGAGGATGAAATGTTAGAACTTCTGGCTTCCGATGGGATGCTGATCAAGCGGCCAATCGTCACGGACGGCCAAAAGGCGACAATCGGCTTCAAACAAGAACAATTCGAAGAAACATGGTTATAACCAATTAAAATATTGAAACAGCATATGGAGGGATTACGATGGCTGCAACATTAAAAGGATTGCGTTATTCGAAAGAGCATGAGTGGGTAAAGGTAGAAGGAGATAAAGTCCGAATCGGCATATCGGATTTTGCCCAAGAGGAGCTGGGAGATATTGTATTTGTTGAGCTTCCTGAAGTTGGCGATACAATCACTGCGGATGAGCCTTTCGGCAGTGTTGAATCTGTTAAGACGGTATCTGAGCTGTATGCCCCGATCAGCGGCACAGTCGTTGAGGTCAATGGGGACCTTGATGATAATCCCGAATATGTGAATGAATCCCCTTATGAAAAAGCATGGATGGTTGTCATTGAACCCGAGGATGCATCCGAAATAGAGAATCTGATGACAGCTGAACAATACGAAGAAATGGTCAACGAAGAATAAACAGGCATGATTAGGAAATAACCCGGCTAAACAGCTGTCCATGAAAGTGGGCTTTGTTTACCGGGTTTTCTATTTGGCAGGCCGGGAAAACATCGGATCATGCACTCCTGCTGTGCGAAGGCTGCCAGGCGCCTGGTCGCCTTGAAACCAAGGGCTCTCTAGCTGGCCGTCATGGCTATATATGGATAAGGGCATCATTTATATGCAACATCTTCTGAAATGGTCTTAGATAGTAACGCGGGAAATAGGATATGTTATCAGTAAGATTCCTTATCTGAAAGGGTGACTTAGATTGTATGATTCAGGTGACGAAAAAGTAATCATAGTAGAAGGCTATTCGGATAAGAAGAAGGTGAGCAGCCTGGTAAGGGAAAAAGTGCAAATCCTTTGCACGAATGGAACAATATCTTATCATAAGATGGATATGTTTGTGGATGAACTATTTGATAAAGACGTTTATATCCTAGTTGACAGCGATGGATCCGGCGAGCGGCTGCGCAAGCAGTTCAAAAGGGAGCTTCCTGCTGCCCGGCATCTGTTTATCGACAAGGTATACAGGGAAGTGGCATCGGCACCGAACCACCATATTGCAACGGTTCTGTTGAGTGCAAATATCGATGTTCATCCGGAATTTCTGCACAAAGGGTGAGGATGATATGAAAGATTGGACAAGCGGGGAAATTAAGAATGCCATTGGGCAGCATGATACATTTTCTTTATATTTGTATACGCCTATGTGCGGAACATGCCAGGTGGCAGCCAAAATGATGTCAGTGGTGAAGGAAATCAGGCAGGAGACTGTATTTGCGCAAACAAATATCAATTTTGCGGAGGATCTCGTCAAACAATATCAGATTGAAAGCGTGCCATGCCTGCTGCTTTTCAAAAGGGGGATCATGGTGAAAAAGCTTTATGCGTTTCAGTCGGTACCCAATCTCAATGATGTGATTGCCCGGCATCTAGGCGGGAGCGAATAACATAAAATACTTGTCGAACAAAAGATAAAGGGAACGCACAGCCGTTTGTAGTATTAACTACTGTAAGAATAATGACAGGGAGTGTATCCTATGCAGGCAATATTACAATCGGTCCGTTCCAATATCCAAAATCAGCAGCATCTGAAACAAATGGTGAAAAAGGTCAGCAAAACCATCATTCTTTCGAGTGAAAGCGGGGAGTGGCACCTGACACTTTCAGATACCGTACATGAAAAGAAGAACAGCCGCATTTTCATCAAGGGTCCTGAAGAGATCCTGTTGCAGGCACTCATGGGGGAAATACCGTTAAGGCAATTGCAAAGGCTTGAACGCTTAAAAATACAGGGGAACTTCAGGGAAATACTGCTTCTGGAATCTTTATTTATCCTAAGCAAAGAACGGCAAATAAAAATTTAGAATATTTATAATATTTTGTTGACTTACGTTTTTGTGGGTGGTATATTTCCTATAAAGTTTATTGGTTTTATAAGTATTAAAAATGCATAGAAGTCTTATCAAGAGAGGTGGAGGGATATTGGCCCATTGAAACCCAGCAACCGGTATGAGTGAATACACGGTGCTAATTCCAGCAAAGGAAACTTTGCAAGATGAGAAAACCGGCTAAAGTTTCTCTCATCAGGGAAACTTTTTTTGTGGATTGCACATCAGCCTTTGTACTGTTCCATGTTCGGATGAAGGCGTTGATTACTGGAGATAAGCAGCAGAATCATAGCAAAACGAAGATAGGAGTGAAGGAAATGAGTGAGCAGGATAAAAATTACCGTTTTGAAACATTGAGCATACATGGAGGGCTGCAGGTCGATCCGGAAACGGGGGCAAGGGCAACGCCCATTTACCAAACAAACGCATATTTATTCAAGGATTCCAATCATGCGGCCGATTTGTTCGGATTAAAGGAAAACGGCTATATCTATACAAGAATCCACAACCCTACTTCCACTGTATTTGAAGAACGGGTAGCGCTGTTGGAGGGAGGCATTGGGGCACTTGCCGTATCAAGCGGGATGGCTGCCATCACATTATCCATTTTGAATATAGCCGGAGCGGGAGATGAAATTGTTGCAGCTTCCACATTGTATGGGGGTACGTACAACCTGTTCGCGAATACGTTGCCTAAGTATGGAATAAAGGTGCATTTGGTTGACCCTGAAGATACGGAAAATTTCCGTAATGCAATCAATGAAAATACAAAAGCCATTTTTGCGGAGACAATCGGAAACCCTAGCCTGCATGTGCTGGATATTGAAACGGTGGCTGAAATCGCACATGAAAACGGGATCCCATTAATCATCGACAATACCTTTGCGACACCTTATCTGAATAGGCCGATTGAACACGGTGCAGACATTGTCATCCACTCAGCCACCAAATGGCTTCTCGGCAACGGAACTACTCTCGGGGGAATCATCGTTGATGGAGGCAAGTTCGACTGGAATTCAGAAAAATTCCCTGGCTTCACAACCCCGGACCCAAGCTATGGCGGAATTGTCTATAGTGAGGCGCTCGTAGCAGCTGCATTCATTGTGAAAGCCCGTGTGCAGCTGCTGCGTGACCTTGGGCCGGCCATCAGCCCGTTCAATGCATTCCAGTTTAACCTGGGGCTTGAAACGCTGCATGTGAGGATGAAGGAGCACATCGCCAACACAGAAAAAATTGTTGAATACCTAAAGGGACATCCAGCGGTAAAATGGGTGCTTTATCCGGGTGACAAGGACCATAAAGATTATGAAGCTGGGAAAAAATACTTGCCGAAAGGAGCCGGTTCAGTGGTCGTGTTCGGCATTGAAGGAGGCAGGGAGGCCGGTGCGAAGCTGATCAATAATATCCGGCTCTGGAGCCACGTCGCGAACGTGGGTGATTCGAAAAGCCTGATCATCCATCCCGCCAGCACAACCCACCAGCAATTGAGCGCTGATGAATTGAAGCTATCCGGTGTGACCGAGGACCTTGTCCGTCTCTCAATTGGAATTGAAAATGCAGATGACCTGATCGATGAACTCGAGACAGCGATCGAGGCAGCAACAGGCATCACTCCGAGGAGAAGCACGGTCAGCTAAATGGCGGTTCCTTCCTATCGAGCAGCGGGGATGCCAGCTGTCAAATACCGCTCCCTTCTTGATTTGCGGCATGTTATTGATTGAGGATTCAGTAGATTAATTGATGTTGACAGAAAAATATAATAATGGTAGAATCTCTTTACTGAACTAAACTGAATATATGTGTAGCTCTTATCAAGAGAGGCAGAGGGAATGTGCCCGACGAAGCCCGGCAACCGTCAAAGGAAACTTTGAAATGGTGCCAATTCACACAAAGCAAGTTTGCTTTGGGAGATGAGAGAAAGGACCATACTTAATATATATGCCGTTCTGCTCCTGTGCAGAAAGGCATTTTTATTTCTTTTGATAGTAGGCTATATGCAAGCATG
>CAKQBC010000089.1 GCA_934215995.1 uncultured Bacillus sp.
ATCCTTTCTCCTATCGGTGAGATCCGGCCAAATTTTGGCCTGCTGTTTATATAAGGATTCGGGCTTTTTGTTCTCGGTCAGGAGGACAATTTTATTTTTTTGTTGGTGG
This sequence comes from uncultured Bacillus sp., assembly GCA_934215995.1. Classification (GTDB taxonomy): domain Bacteria; phylum Bacillota; class Bacilli; order Bacillales; family DSM-1321; genus Bacillus_AD. The sequence goes on from CAKQBC010000089.1 coordinate 110, forward strand.
CTTTCCATTGGCCCCGCGACGGGCTTGTCACTAAATCATTGTATTCAAGCACATTCAGATCGCGTTGAATGGTGCGGGGAGTGATGCCAAATTCCTCGACAAGATCTTGTGTAGTTACTGTCCCGTTTTGTTTAATGTACAAATATACAGATTTGATACGGGTAAGCATACGGTTTGTTGAAGGCTTCAAAAAAACCACTCCCTTAGTTCTTATTAGCTTACAGGAATGAAGGAAAGTTTCTGGAAATTCAAGTTTACTGCTGGGCCATTCCCATAAAGTACAACTTCACTTTTCAAAACTACTTTCTGCTACAAACTTTTAAGAATAAAAGCAGGTGTTTTTGAGATGCATGCAACTCCTTTTTGGATTTCGCATAGAGAATTAACAAACTTTTTACTACACTTCCATTTTAAAGCTTTCATAGCGAAATATCCATTAAATTGTCGGAAGGTTTTTCTTTTTGTAACATTCCCTTATAATTAGACTATTCTTTTTGGCCAACTATGTTACTGGTTTTCCCCCTTTTTCCGTACGGGATGCGCAGCCTCAAAAATTCGAGGGTATGCAGCCGGTTTAAGGAACCTTAACTAAGGGGCAGCAATGCCTATGTACAGGTGCGATTTTTTTAAAACGGATGGAATCACTCGGCAGAAGTCTGTGCAAATCGTATATACATGAAAAACCTTGTAATAAAGTATATTGTCCGATGGATAAAAAATGACGTAATTTTTCATAGGGCAAAAGTGTGTTTGCAGAATAAACGTGCTGGCTGTTGCGGAACGATAGGCATATACTTGTATGTATAGCATGTTGCCGAATTGCAACGGAAACTCGTGAAAAGGAGCAGATGGAATTGACAACAATCGATTGGAAACAAGAAGTGGAGAAAAGGAAAGATTCCTTCATAAGTGATACACAAGCATTCCTTCGCATCAAAAGCGTTTTGGATGAAGAGAATGCCACACCGGAGGCGCCCTTAGGGAAAGGCATTCAGGAAGCGCTGCAGTATATGCTGAAGAAAGGAAGGGAAGATGGCTTCAAAACAAAAGATGTGAAGCATCTTGCCGGGCATATCGAAATGGGGGAAGGGGAAGAAATTCTCGGCGTACTTTGCCATGTCGACGTAGTTCCTGAAGGTGATGGATGGAGCAGCGATCCTTTCGGAGCGGAAATCAGGGACGGAAAGATATATGCCCGAGGAGCACTTGATGATAAAGGCCCGACAATGGCAGCCTATTACGGAATGAAGATTGTCCAAGAGCTGGGGCTTCCCATTTCCAAAAGGGTCCGATTGATTTTAGGGACGGATGAGGAATCGGATTGGAGATGCGTGGATACATATTTTGAGCATGAAGAAATGCCGCAGCTCGGTTTTGCCCCTGATGCAGATTTTCCGATCATCTTTGCCGAAAAAGGAATCTGGGACTTTTACTTGAACCAGAAGCCGGACGGTGAAATGGAGCCGGCCAATATTTCCGTTAAAGAGTTTAGCGCAGGCCGCCGCTTCAATATGGTTCCGGATGCCGCCCATGCCCTGCTGGAGGTCCAATCAGGAGCTGACCGGATCGCCTCCGATTTTCATTCCTATCTTTCCGATAAAGGATTGAAAGGAGGAGCGTCCCTGGTTGGCGGGCAGCTGACCCTGTCGGTTGAGGGGGTATCCGCCCATGGAATGGAACCGAATAACGGCAAAAATGCCGGGCTGTATCTTGGTGCATTCCTAAATGGGCTTAGCTTGCCTAAGCATGCGAAAGCATACTTTTCTTTTGTAACCGATTATTTCTTCAATGATTCAAGGGGAAGGAAGTTCGGCATTGCCTATACAGATGCAGAGACAGGGGAAGTAACGCTAAATGTCGGGCTGCTTAGGTACAGTAAAACGGATGGCGGCAAAATCGGCGTCAATCTCCGCTACCCTGTATCATTCAGATGGGCTGAAGCAGCTGATATTCTGCAGAATGCGGCAAAAGGCAATGGTTTTAGCATTGAAACCTTATCCCACTCTGAACCGCATCATGTCGAGGGTGACAGCTTCTTGGTGAAGACCTTGGCAGAAGTGTATGAAGGGCAAACAGGGGAAAAGGCTGAACTGCTGGCAATCGGCGGCGGAACATATGCCCGCTCCTTGAAAGCTGGAGTCGCATTCGGCCCGTTATTCCCTGGCAGGGAAGACATTGCTCACCAGAAGGATGAATACATGTATATTGAAGATTTGCTTAAAGCCGCTGCTTTGTACGCGGAAGCGATCTATAAACTGGCTAAATAATCACTTTTTTCGATCTGGTTTACGGGGTATGATGGAGGTAACGAGTGGAAAGGGGATGGGATCGGAAGTGGAAAAAATAATCTGGAATGGGAAACTCATAGCTCGCGAGGATGCGAAGGTAGACATTGAGGATAGGGGTTATCAGTTCGGAGATGGCATCTATGAGGTGATCCGAGTTTACAACGGCCATCTCTTCACGCTTCGGGAACACATGGAAAGATTATTTGAAAGTGCAAGGAAAATAAAGCTGAAAGTCCCATATTCAATAGTACAGATTGAAGGATGGCTGCAGCAACTGGTTGCTGAAAACAACCTCCAATCAGGCACGGTATACTTGCAGGTTACAAGGGGAGCGGCTCCCCGCAATCATTTGTTTCCTGCACAGGGGGATGCCGTTTTTGTAGCCAGTACTAACATTGTAGACCGGCCGGCCGAGAAGCTTCAAAACGGAGTGAAGGCCATTACGGTCGAAGATATCCGCTGGCTTAAGTGCGATATAAAAAGTCTGAACCTGCTCGGCAATATACTGGCCAAGCAAACAGCGTACGAACAAGGCTGTTTTGAGGCGATTCAGCACCGTGACGGCGTCGTGACGGAAGGCAGCTCATCTAATATAAGCATTATCCGCGGCGGCCAGGTCGTTACGCATCCTGCCGATAACCTGATCCTGGATGGGATAGTCAGGCAAGTGCTCCTGGGCATGTGCAGGGAAAACAGCATTCCATTCCAGGAAGTGCCGTTCAGTCTGGAACAGCTATACGCTGCTGACGAAGCATTCCTGACAAGCACGACAAGCGAAATTATGCCGATTACTGAGATTGACGGCAAGCAGATAGGGGATGGAACGCCGGGCGAGCTGACCAAAAAACTGCAGGCGCTGTATGAACAGGCGCTCAACAGTAAATGCGGCCTGCCGGTAATCCATTAATAGATAGGCAGAGATTGCCGATACTAAATAAAACAAAGCCGGTACAAATGTATCGGCTTGTTTTTAAAACTTGAATTCCGGGAAGGTGTCATGATTGGGCAAGCACCATTATTTCATAGCTTTGGCTTTTTCCGAGGAAGAGAAGAAAAAGATAGCTGAGAAAGCAGAGCATTTAGCGATTCAACATCTGTTCAAAAAGTGGGTACATACAGAGGATTACCATGTCACCTTGGCATTTTTGGGTGACGCGGAGAGGGATGGGCTCGACCTCCTGATGAATCAAATCGAGCAAAAGCTTCAAAGGGAAGAATCATTTCCTCTCCTCCTTACCCATTTTGAGACATTCGGCAGAAACGAACGGCCTCGTATTTTCTTTATCGCCCCTGAAAAAGAAGAAATGCTGGACGCAGTCCAGGCAATTGTGGCAGGGTGCTGCAGGATGGCGGGATTTCACCTCGATGAGAAACCATTTAATCCCCATATTACCATTGCTCGAAATTATATAGGGGAAACGAATTTCACGGAAGAACAACTGTCTGAGTACAGCCATTCTTTAGGGGAAGGCTTAGGCATAAAAGCAAAGAAACTCTGTCTGTACGAGACGCATATCGATGCAACACCGAAATACAGGGCCATCAGGGCCATCTTTTTGCAAGGGAACTAAACAGCGATATCCATTAGGTCACTCAGAGGTTCCTCAAGAAAGCGGAATAAGGAGAAAAGGCGGTGGAGGCATGGGCCAGCTCATTAAGCTGCAGGACTATGTTTCAAGGTACGAACAGGATATATACAGATACCCTTCGCAATTTGTAAGGCTGAAAAGGCAGCAGTGGGCAAAGATGCATGCTGCCTTTCAGGAAGGGGCCTTAATGGAGGATGAAAGGAAGGCGGAGGATGCCGAAGAGTTCGAGGAAACGCCGGGCCTGCTGGATAAAGTTAGAGGCATCTTCAAAAGGAAAGCCCAGGCTGAAGAACTGGCCGCAAAGCTGAAGGAAGAGGCCGAATCCGCTGGGGACGAGGGACTTCATTTTAAAGTGCCTTATATCCCCAATGATGAAGAGGAGCTTAAGAAGCTTTTCCTGAATCAGCTCTTTCAATTTCAGATGAAATGGGCAACATCGACAATCAGGGAACAGTCCCATGTAAGCCGGAAGTTTTTTGTCGACGAGAAACTGAAATTTCTGCTGCAGCGGTTTCCTGACACATTTCTTGTCCTGTATCGCCCGGTTTTTCAACTGAAAAAAGCGCCGGTTGAAACAGAGATCATCCTCCTGACTCCGACAGCCACCTGGTGCCTGGGTTTTATGGAGGATGAGGATAATGCGGTCTATATCGGCTCCACAGAGAAATTTTGGGTAAAGAAACACTCTAAAAGAGCAGACAAAAAGATATTGAATCCCCTGCTTTCTTTGCAGCGGACAGAAATCATCGTCAAAAAAATATATTTATTAAGCGATGTGGAGATTCCGGTGAAACAGGCATTGGTCACCAGGGAGGGGTATATTGATTTTGCAGGCGCCCCCCATAATCTTATGCTGCTGGATAAGAGAGGGTTTCCCGAATGGTTCCGCTCTATGAGGAATATGCCTTCTCCATTAAAGAATCAGCAGCTCAAGGGAGCGGAGGCGTTACTGAATTATTGCCAAACGTCATCAATTAAGAGAATGGAGTGGAACGGAGCCGATGGGCTTGCAGGCGATTTACAATAAAGATACGGCTGAAGAAGTCGTTCATGTAATTAAGAACGGCAATCCTGATTCCAAAAACAGCCGGGCTGTATGGAAAAAGGCGAGGCGTGAGCTTGAGGGGATGGGAATAGCATATACATTGTATGAAACCCAGTACCCGGGCCATGCCAAAGAAATTGCCGAGGACATTCTTGCCGGAACAGGGGCAAGAACCGTCATAGCTGTTCTTGGCGGTGACGGGACGATCCATGAGGTTGTCAATGGTGCACACGCGTTTCCGCATGCGGTATTAGTGGCGATCCCGGCCGGGTCGGGAAATGATTTTGCCCGCGGCATTCAGAAATCAGTCAAATGGAAAGACTCGATCGCTTTATTGAAGAAGGGAAATATAGAGGAAAAGGTCGATCTGGGAGAGGCGGTATGCGGAGGACGAACCTTCCATTTCGTGAACAGTATCGGCATGGGGTTTGACGCAGCCATTAGTACGGCTGTAAACCGTTCAAAATGGAAAAAGCTCTTTCAGGCTCTGAAGATGGGCAGGTTCATCTATTTGTACTTCTTCCTGAAGCATTTGTTTGTTTTTAAAACATTCACTCTCCAGGCCGAGGTGGACGGCGAACGAATGGAATTCTCAGATGTATGGTTCGTGGTAGCCGCCAATCAACCATACTTTGGAGGAGGAATGAAAATCGCGCCGGCATCGAAAGGCAATGACCATAAATTGCATGTGATGATTGTGAAGGATGTTTCTGCAATTCAATTTTTGCTCGTGTTCGTGACTGTGCTTTGGGGCGGGCATACTGCATTGCGATGGGTAAAAACATTTACGTGCACCCAAATTTCAGTGGATACTGGAAATGAAGCTGTACTTATCCAGGCGGATGGGGAATTGGTAGGTCATAAGTCCTGTGATGTAAAAATCCTGCCGGGGGCATTGAATGTCCGGCCGGTTTGATTTTTGACATAGGAATGTCAGTGGCAGATTGGGTTTCTTGTGCTTCAACTGACATGTATGGTATAGTTAATTTTCATGCAAAGTCATAACGGATATCATTACTATCTTGACTAGTTGGGATATTTTCACTAGAATTTACAATAGATTTATGTTTTTGAACGTATAGTAAAACCCGTGTGCCAGTCGAGGCACGGGATCGATTATGCTGTATTTATTTTTATTATTTCAATAGCCTGTACTAATTATTCAGAACGTTATTGATATGAAATTGAAGGTGACCGTATTGGAACATATATTGGGTCGGGATTGGGAGATTGTTCCCGCAGGCGGCGCGACCGGAGAAGCCTTTATTGCGATAAATGAGGAACAGAAACTTTTTTTGAAACGCAACTCGTCCCCATTCCTGGCAGTTCTGTCAGCGGAGGGCATTGTTCCTAAGCTTGTCTGGACGAAACGGTTGGAAAGCGGAGATGTCATTACTGCCCAACATTGGTTGAACGGAAGAGAACTGAATCAGAATGAGATGAACCAGGAAAAAGTAGCCCGCTTACTGAGGATCATTCACCAATCCGTCCCTTTATTGACGATGTTGAAGAGATTGGGGAAGACACCTCTGGAACCGGCGCAGCTTTACGAGAGCATACTGTCTTCAATGGACAAGGAATTCATGAATACAGAACCGATCAAGGCGGCTATTCTGTACTTGCAGGAAAATCTGCCGCATGTAGATAACAAGGATGCCGTTGTTTGCCACTGTGATATCAACCACAATAACTGGCTCTTAAGCGAAGAGCAGCTTTATCTGGTTGATTGGGATGGAGCCATGATCGCAGACCCGGCAATTGATCTTGGCATGCTTTTATACTCATATATACCAAGAGAAGAGTGGGGCGCATGGCTCCATGAATATGGTTTGGAATTGAACGATTCCCTTGAGATAAGAATGAAATGGTATGTGATTGCCCAATACTTAATCTCTATTCAATGGCACAAGTCCAAAGAACGTTATGAGGAAATGAACGGCTGGATTTCCTACTTGGAAGAAGCAATCGGCTAAAACAGGCTGTTGATGTTATCAATCCAGCCGGTCAGCTGGGTTTGATGGGTCGTTATATGGTTATCCAGGTCGGAAGAATATTTTCCGTTCTGCCCGTACTGATATATTTCGTTCAGCACCGGTATAATGTGTTCCTGGTCTATCCCCTGGGCAAGCAATGACTTGACCAGGCGTTCCACCTGCTCGCATTCCGAGATGGAGCCGCAGCAATCGCTTTGGTGATCGGATAATATATCTTTCAGTACTGTGAACTGATGAAGTTGTGTCAGAGGCACATTAATCAACCTTTCTTATAAAAAACTTAAGCTCCTTCAAGGGGCTTTTCTTTATTATGAGTATTTATTTCGGTTTTATCCCGCTTAAACCGGCTGAAAGGGAAATGGAAGCGGCGGGCTCAACAGCCGGTAAAAGCCCGATTTTCCCCGACTAACATGCAGTGGAATAGCACCCTTGCCGCTTGAGGTTTCACTGCATCGCGCATAGAACAGGCTGCCCCGGCTTTTAAGGTGCGGCTGTACGGCGTTTTGCTGTATTGCGTAAGGGCAAGCAACGAATCCCAGATGTTTATTGATTCGGTGCTTGCTAAATCAAACGGAACATGATATGTTTTCTACGAATATTTGTAAGGAGTGTCGTGATGCGTCTAAGAAATAAACCATGGGCGAAAGATAAGCTGCAAAGCTATCCGCAATATGTCATCCAGCAACCGGAAGAATGCAAAGGCAAATGGAATGAGGTATTCGGGAATAATCATCCGCTCCATATTGAAGTAGGCACTGGAAAAGGCCGTTTTATCACCGGTATGGCAAAAGCTAATCCGGATATTAACTATTTGGGCATTGAAGTGTATGAAAGCGTGATTGTATATGCGCTGGATCGCGTAATAGAAGCTGAGCTTCCAAACTTGAAGCTGCTTCAGGTCAATGCTGCTGACTTACGGAATTATTTCGCTAAAGGCGATGTGGACAGGGTTTATTTGAATTTCTCCGATCCATGGCCAAAAACAAGGCATGAGAAGAGAAGATTGACCTACGCATCGTTCCTTGAGACTTATGAAGATATTTTGCCCGAAGGCGGCGAAATCCATTTCAAGACAGATAACAGGGGATTATTCCAATACTCGCTTGTTAGCATGTCCCAATATGGAATGCGCTTGAACTATGTAAATTTGCATTTGCATGAAAGCGATGATGCAGAGGGCAATATCATGACTGAATACGAAGAGAAGTTTTCGGGGAAAGGCAGCCGCATATACCGTGTGGAGGCTCAATTCCCGCCGTGCTCATAAACCTGCCGACTATGGCAGGTTTTTTTTTGTAAAAAGAAAACCCTAGGCTAGGCCTAGGGTTCCAAAGAGCTTATAGCGTTGTATTAAAAAATCCCCCCAAA
>CAKQBC010000090.1 GCA_934215995.1 uncultured Bacillus sp.
CAGCAGGAGTTTTCAATTGATCCTGATCAAGTGCTAGCTGCCATAAACGAGGTAAGGGGGAATCAAAAAGTGACAAGTGCCAATCCAGAAAACGGCTATGAAGCCTTGAAGAAATATGGAAGGGATCTGGTGGAAGAGGTCAGGGCAGGAAAAGTGGACCCTGTAATCGGAAGGGATGCGGAAATCCGGAACGTCATCCGGATTCTATCCAGAAAAACAAAGAATAATCCGGTTCTGATCGGACAGCCGGGAGTAGGGAAAACCGCAATTGTAGAAGGACTCGCCCAGAGGATCGTCAGAAAGGATGTACCTGAAGGGCTTAAAAACAAAACGGTTTTTTCCCTGGATATGAGTTCATTGGTAGCTGGGGCAAAATTCCGCGGGGAGTTTGAAGAAAGGCTTAAAGCGGTTCTGCAGGAAGTTAAGAAAAGTGAAGGGAATATCCTTCTGTTCATAGATGAACTCCATACAATCGTAGGTGCCGGTAAGACTGAGGGGGCTATGGATGCGGGCAATATGCTGAAACCGATGCTTGCAAGGGGAGAGCTTCATTGCATCGGTGCGACAACCTTGGATGAGTACCGAAAATACATCGAGAAAGATCCGGCCCTAGAAAGAAGGTTCCAGCAAGTACTTGTACAGGAACCGAATGTGGAAGACACCATTTCCATTTTGCGTGGCTTGAAAGAACGTTTCGAGGTCCATCATGGCGTGCGTATACATGACCGTGCGTTAGTAGCCGCTGCCACCCTGTCGAATAGGTATATTACAGAACGCTTCCTTCCTGACAAGGCAATCGACCTTGTCGATGAGGCCTGTGCAATGATCAGGACCGAAATCGACTCAATGCCGACAGAGCTTGATGAATTGACAAGGAAAGTGATGCAGCTTGAAATTGAAGAAGCGGCCTTGAAAAACGAGAACGATGAACAAAGCAAAAAGAGGCTGGAAGACCTTCAGCATGAGCTGGCTAACCTCAAGGAGAAAGCAAGCAGCATGCGCGCCCAGTGGGAACTCGAAAAGTCGGGCCTTCAGAAAATCCAAGAAAAGCGGGAGCTGTTGGAAAAGCTGAAGCGCCAGCTTGAAGAGGCGGAAAATGAATATGACCTGAATAAGGCAGCAGAGCTGCGCCATGGGAAAATTCCCGAAGTCGAAAAAGAGATCGAACAGCTTGAAAAGAAAGTGAATGAAAACCAAAATGAAAACAAGCTTCTTCGTGAAGAGGTGACGGAGGAAGAGATTTCATCGATTGTATCCAGATGGACAGGCGTGCCAGTTACAAGAATGCTCGAAAGCGAAAGGGAAAAGCTTCTCCGGCTGGAGGAAGTGATCCATAAAAGGGTAGTGGGCCAGAATGAAGCCGTGCAATTGGTTGCGGATGCCATCATCAGAGCCCGCGCAGGCATTAAGGATCCAAACAAGCCGATTGGATCATTCATGTTCCTTGGCCCTACAGGTGTCGGGAAAACGGAGCTTGTCAAAGCTTTGGCTGAAGCCTTGTTTGACAGCGAAGACCATATGGTGCGGATCGATATGTCGGAATATATGGAAAAGCATGCGGTGTCCAGGCTGATTGGAGCCCCTCCCGGCTACGTAGGGTACGAGGAAGGCGGCCAATTGACGGAAGCCGTGAGACGGCAGCCGTATTCGGTAATCCTTCTTGATGAAGTGGAAAAGGCCCATAGGGATGTCTTTAACCTCCTGCTTCAAATATTGGATGATGGCCGGATCACAGATTCACATGGAAGGGTCGTTGATTTCAAAAATACAGTCATCATCATGACCTCCAATATCGGTTCACACTATCTGCTCGAAGGCACTGTGAAAGATGAAATTACGGATGAAGCGAAGGATCGGGTGATGGCAGAGCTGAAAATGCACTTCCGTCCGGAATTCCTGAACCGTGTCGATGAAATCATCACCTTTAAACCGTTATCGATGAATCAAGTAACAAGCATTGTTGACATATTGATGTCTGAGCTTCAGGAAAGGCTTGCGGAGCGTTCGATCAAGATTGAACTGACAGAAGAAGCGAAGCGATTCATAGCAAATGCGGCATATGATCCTGTATTTGGTGCACGTCCGCTGAAACGCTATATCCAAAGGAATGTGGAAACTGTGATTGCTAGGCAGCTGATTGCCGAAGGGACAGTCGAGAACAGGACTGTGTTTGTTGATTCCGAGGATGGTGCGCTGAAGGTCACAATAAAATAAAAGCCGTTTTCATGGTGAGACCCGGATGAAGAGGGAGAAAATGAAAAGAAAAAAGAGGCTAGTGCGCTAGCCTCTTCCATTCTTCATTATTAATGATGGTTTTCTGCAGGTTCTGCTTTCGGCAATATGGCAGTTAAAGCAAATACCAAAAGCGTTACGATTACAGAGATGATAACCCCAGTTGTGAAGGAGTATGGAGCCCCTGCCATGGAACTTACCACATATGTAATCATTTGCATTAATAAGAAGCTCCAAAAGAATGTCACTAAATAGCGCATGCGATCACCTCGTTCATTTAATCATCACTGCTTTACATTGTACCATAATTTTTGCAAACATTGCCAAGACATTTGCTTCTTACAGCCAAAATTGATGTAAACAGGACTTTATTTCATTGTTTAGACTTATTTCCTTTATACTGATTTTGTTATACATTCTTACTATGGGCAAACCGGCATAAAAATATGTATGGTCACATAAAGCATCTTTACCCTATAAAACCAATGCAAATGCTTCCTGCACGGAAAAGGAAAATAAGGATGTTTCGAACCCATCCGTTTCGTGGATATATACATAGTAGGGTGCATATAGGCCGCCTTAAAACCCGGCCTTTAAGCGTCCGCGGTTTTGTAAACGTTTTAAATTAAAGGCTGTGTTATATTTTAGTGTTGATTTTGAAAGATCCGTTTATTGGAGTGAAGGGCGGCGACTCCTGCGGGATGAAGCGTGCAGGCCGATACACCGCAGGAGCGAAAGCGACGAGGAGGATTGGCGTGCGCCCCGCGGAAAGCGTCCGCCCGTAGCGAAAATCAACAAGCGTTTAACAGAGCCGAAACAAAAAGAAGGCATACTTTTATTAACAAGCCTGAACCAATTTAATCTTTTTACATATTAATAGAATGAATGCTATATAAAATAATAGGAAGGATTGATAGCGGTGTATAGAAGCTTTCAATATGATGGCCATTGGAATATTATTTATTATCCTAAAAAACCAAGTGGCTTTTCTATATTCGTGATTGGTGACAGCCATCATTATGTTGATAAACAAGATAGCTTCTGGCTGCATCACCCTGGCCGCCTGCAATTGCTTGATGAATTCAAAGAAGCTGGATATACCGTTTTTTCATCAGGCTTTCCTTCTGGAAATACGAGTGAAGAGGAACAAGCTTTATTTGCAAGGAATCTGTATCATTTAGTGATGAAAAGTGAAATCCTGAATGAACAGATCCATCTGTTCGCTGAAGGGAAGGGGGCACTCATCGCATTGAAACTGATGCAATGCTCCCGTTTTATCCGGTCGGCTGTCTTTTTGAACCCGGTTTTCGAAACGAAAAAAAGAGTGAAATACAGTGCGCCTTATTATCCCAATGCATCTTTTGCCAGTGGAGGGGCTGTCCAGTCAGCATCCCTCACTAAACCGGTCAAGGACGCAGAAGCTTCTTTGGCAGTACCTATAAAGTGCATCCATATACAAGGAGATGAAGGCTGTCCCCTTCCTTTAAGGAAACTGCAAAGGAATAATGCCGAGGAAACGGTGTTTACCTATCTTCCAAGGTATAAAAGATATAAGGTGCCGGCCGAGACGATCAGCTTTTTTAAAAATCATGAAAATGTCCTTTAATTTCCCCATGCTGCATATAAATAATATAATGAAACATCATTATTTTTGCAGCGGAGGACAATATGGCTATGAAAATTGTATATGGTGTGTATCAATTCCTTGGTTTCCACATAACAGATTATCTGCTGCGGAAAGGGGAAAAGGTAATCGGCATCGATCCGGAAACGGAGAATGGAATAGGGGAAGTGAAAGAGTTTTACGTAAGAAACGCCAATTTCAGACAGCTGGATAGCTTGAAGAATCTTTCCCTTTCCGACAGCAAGGCTGATGTATATATGGTTGTATGGAATCCTGAGGACACGTTGGAGGAATCCCTTTCTTTTTTGGGACAATTAAAGGAAAGGGAAGGGTTAGAAACAAACGTCACGATTTTTAGCCCTTTAGAAATGAAGGAAGCGGATATCCGCAGTATACGGGATGCTTACACGGGCCACCCCTCCGGCCAAATCGATAAGTGGGTCTATGTAAGCGGCATGTATGGACCGTGGATGCCGGAAGATTCATGTGTATATGAGCATATACTAAAAGGCGAGTATGATAAGCTTGGAGAGGTAAAACCGATTTACATTGAAGATTTTTTAGCAAGATTTGAAGAAATCTTGAGTTACCCGGATACTGAATTGGCTGTCTTCGGCGATCAAATGCCGGTTGGGCAAACAAATTCCGGGGAAAAAGAGGAACCAACCCTGCTGAAGCCGAAATACTGTGTCCCGGAACTGACAAGCATTACAGAAGGGTCCAGAATCCTTGCTGAACATAAGAAGAAACTACGGATGATTGAACATTGGAATAATAAATAAAATACCTATTAAGCTATTAGATACAAATGGAATGTTAACGTTTTTGGTTACAATAGGGTGGAAAGGAATCTACTGTCATATGAACAAATGGACTCGAAATGCAATTCTGGCGATAATCCTGATCAACTGTGTCCTGGCAGTTGCCGGATGCAGCCTTGCAAGCAAACAGCCGCAGATGAAAAGCGCAGGATTGCTGCTGCCAGAAACGATTAATGACCAAGTATGGGGAACAAAGGGATACAAAGGGCTGCTTCAGATTCATTCCACATTTGATGTTGACGTGTACTACCGGGAGGATATCAATACCGAAGAACGGGTCAGGAATGTGGTTGAAGAGTTTCATAACATGGGTGTCAACTTCATAATCGGGCATGGGGAGTTTTATGCTAATTGCTTCAATGAAATTTCCGAGAAGTACCCTGACATTCAATTTGTCACATTGAATGGAGAGGCAAAAAACAAAAATACGACCAGCTTGATTTTTGAAGGCTATGCAATGGGTTATTTCGGGGGCATGATAGCAGCAGAAATGAGCAACAGTAATGTATTGGGCATAATCGGGGCCTATGAAACCCAGCAGGAGATCAAAGGGTTCATTGAGGGGGCAAAATATAGGAAGCCGTCCGTACAGACGCATGTCGCCTATGTAGGCGATTGGGATGATGTCGATAAGGCGCTTGAGCTCACAGAGGATCTGTTCTCTAAAAATGTGGATGTGTTTTACCCTGCAGGAGATGGCTTTAACGTACCGGTCATTGAAAAAGCGAAGGAAGAAGGGGCCTATGTAATTGGCTATATATCAGAACAGCAGGATTTTGGGGAAAGGACTGTCCTTACAAGCACGGTTCAGGAAGTTGAGAAGCTGATTATGCTGGCTGCAGAACAATTCAATGCAGGCGATTTGAAGAGCGGGAACCTGTATTTCGATTTTGAGGATGGCGTCATAGCCCTTGGAGAATACAGTCCCCTGATTCCTAAGGAATTTCGTGATGAGATGAACAGCCATGTAGCCGACTATATAGACACTGGAAAGCTGCCGGGAAAGGAGAAATAAATGAATAAAGAAAAGGAATTCATGAAAATAGCCTTTAAGCATTTTCCGGAGGCGAAGGCCAAGTTGAAATCAGAGGGTGTAGATGTGTCCCTCGATATGATTCCGGCCTTCATGGACCTATTCACCAAGGTGATGAACGAAGCCTATGAGCTGGGCGTGAAGGATGCCTTATCCGGCAGGAGAAGGTAGGCTGGGGATATTGTGCTTCCTGTGTCATGATTCGAAGTATTTGAAGGTATCCAATAAAGGAAACATCAGGCATTTGCTCTTGCAAGTGCCTTCTATATTATGTAGAATTAGTACCAAGTCATAATAATTGATAATAACCGTAGCTACGAATCTATTAAAAGGGGCTGCATACGAATGAATGCCGGAATATTGGGAGTGGGAAAATATTTGCCTGCTGATATAGTGACAAATAAAGATCTGGAAGAAATAATGGATACGTCTGATGAGTGGATCCGCACCCGGACAGGAATTGAAGAGCGACGATTGGCAGGGGAGGGAATCGATACATCCCACATGGCGTTTGAAGCCGCCAGGGAAGCGATAGAGGATGCAGGGATTTCAGCTGATGAAATCGAATTGATACTTGTCGCAACCGTTACACCGGATCAATCTTTCCCTTCTGTCGCCTGTATGATTCAGGAACAGCTTGGGGCTGTAAAGGCAGCCGCCATGGATGTAAGTGCCGCTTGTGCCGGATTTATGTATGGAATGGCGACAGCGGAACAGTTCATTAAAAACCAAAGCTATAAATATGTGCTCGTAGTGGGCGTGGAAAAACTGTCAAAGCTGATCGATTGGGAAGAAAGGAATACCGCTGTGCTGTTCGGGGACGGAGCGGGCGCCGTGTTGATGGGCCCGGTTCAGCAAGGGAAAGGGCTTTTGGCGTTTGAATTGGGTTCCGATGGTTCAGGCGGCAAGCACTTATACAAAAATAAAGAAGACCATATTGTCATGAACGGCCGGGAGGTATTTAAATTCGCCGTCAGGCAGATGGGGGAATCCTGCATGAACGTCCTCGAGAAGGCGGGACTGGAAAAGAACGATGTCGATTTCCTGATCCCTCATCAGGCCAATCTGAGGATAATGGAAGCGGCCCGCCAACGGCTTGAGCTGCCGGTGGAGAAAATGTCCAAAACAGTCCATAAATATGGCAACAATTCTGCCGCATCGATTCCGATTGCATTAGCGGAAGAAAAGGGAGCTGGCAAGATAAAGGATAATGACCTCATCATAATGGTAGGTTTCGGCGGAGGACTGACCTGGGGTGCAATCGCCTTAAGATGGGGATGCTGAATAAGAATAAAGTAAGGAGATGGTTTTGCTTATGAAACGCCGAGTAGTGGTAACAGGCATTGGAGCGGTAACGCCGCTTGGGAATGACGCACAGACAAGCTGGGATAATCTGATACAGGGGAAATCAGGAATCGGCCCGCTGACCAGGCTCAATCCTGATGATTATCCTGCCAAAGTGGCAGCTGAAGTGAAGGATTTTTCCATTAGTGATTATGTCGACCGGAAAGAAGCAAGGAAAATGGACCGGTTCACCCATTATGCACTTGCCGCATCGAAAATGGCACTTGAAGATTCCAGGCTGGAGATTACCGGGGAAAATGCCGAACGGGTCGGCGTTTGGATCGGCTCTGGCATCGGGGGGATGGAGACATTCGAATCGCAGTATGAAACATTTCTGAACAGAGGATACAGGAGGGTAAGCCCGTTCTTCGTACCGATGATGATACCGGATATGGCAGCCGGGCAAGTATCCATCTATACCGGTGCGAAAGGCTTCAACTCTTGTACGGTAACAGCGTGTGCGACAGGGACCAACTCGATCGGTGATGCATTCAAGGTTATTCAGCGCGGGGATGCGGATGCGATGATCACTGGCGGAGCGGAAGCGCCGATCACCAAAATGGCAGTCGCCGGATTCTGTGCGAATACCGCACTGTCGACGAATCCAGATCCTGAAACAGCGTGCCGCCCTTTCGATTCCGAACGTGATGGTTTCATCATCGGTGAAGGTGCCGGGATTGTCATTTTGGAAGAATTGGAACATGCATTGGCACGGGGCGCCACTATCTATGCTGAAGTCAAGGGATATGCTGCAACCGGCGATGCTTACCACATCACTGCCCCAGCCCCTGGCGGAGAAGGCGGTGTGCGCTGCATGAGGCAGGCCGTCACGGACAGCGGCTTAAAGCCCGAAGATATCGACTATATCAATGCCCATGGAACGAGCACAGAGTACAATGATAAGTATGAAACGATGGCGATTAAGGAAGTGTTCGGCGAGCATGCATATGATTTGGCCGTCAGTTCTACCAAATCGATGACAGGCCACTTGCTCGGTGCAGCGGGAGGGGTCGAGGCCATCTTCACGGTTCAGGCTATCAAACATGGAATCCTGCCGCCGACAATTAACCTTCAGAACCCTGATCCGGAATGTGATTTGGATTATGTCCCGAATGAAGCGCGAAATAAAGCAATAAATGCAGCGATCAGCAATTCTTTAGGGTTTGGCGGGCATAACGCAACATTGGTTTTCAGTAAATATGAATAAGCGATAAATTAGAAAAGCCGGAAATGTTAGCATAAACATTTCCGGCTTTTTTCAGGGCAGGAATGCTTAGTGACATTAGCCTTCCGCGCTGCCCTTAACTACTGTATGTCAT